>CAZUYG010001040.1:0-1500 GCA_964624265.1 uncultured Candidatus Odyssella sp. | reverse complement strand
AGCCGGCCTGGCCGCGCTGATCTCCCGAAGACCGGCGGGCGCCGCGCGGCGCCCGCTTTTCTTTGCGCGCGCGCTTCTCTAGGTTCCGCGCGCCATGGCTGGCGCCGAAATCGACCGTCTCATTCAGCTGCTCGCGAAGCTGCCGGGCTTGGGCCCGCGCTCGGCGCGCCGCGCCGCGTTGCAGCTGATCCGCCGCAGGGAAAGCCTGATGGAGCCGCTCGCGCGCGCGCTGGCCGAGGCCGCCGCCGCGATCCGCATCTGCTCCACCTGCGGCAACATCGATACGAAGGATCCCTGCGCGATCTGCGCCGATCCGCGCCGCGACGCGGCCACGATCTGCGTCGTCGAGCAGGTCGCCGATCTCTGGGCGCTCGAGCGCACCGCGCAATTCAAGGGGCGCTATCACGTGCTCGGCGGCACGCTCTCGGCGCTCGACGGCATCGGCCCCGACGATCTCCGCATTCCGCAGCTCGTCGCGCGCGCCAGGCGCGAAAGCGTCACCGAAGTGATCCTCGCCACCAATGCCACGGTCGAAGGGCAGACGACGGCGCACTACATCGCGGAAAGCCTCGCCGGCAGCGGCATCGCCGTCACCGGCCTCGCGCACGGCGTCCCGGTCGGCGGCGAGCTCGACTATCTCGACGACGGCACGCTACTGGCGGCGCTCAAGGCCAGGCGCACGGTTTGAAGTCTTAACCCTTCCGCGTCCCGCGCCGCACGTCCGCCACGCTTTTCCGCTTCCGTGCCGCTTGCGCGCCACGATTGCGGGGTCCATTCCGGTTCAGGATCCGCCTGCAACCTGAGGACCATCCCATGCCCCATGCCGTTCCGGCCGCGCTCTCGCGGCGCACGATGATCGTCGGCCTCCTCGCGAGCACCGCGCTCGTGCATCCCGCGCTCGCGCAGCAGATCGCCGAGAAGCGCGTGACGCTTTCGGAGCAGACGGCCGTGGCGGTGGCGATCTACAACGACGATCTCGCGCTGGTGCGCGATTCGCGCCGCCTCGCGCTCGATCAGGGCCGCAACAAGCTGGCGCTCGTCGACGTGAGCGCGCAGCTCCGCGCGCAAACCGCGCTGCTCGCCGCCGTCGACGGCACGCAGCTCCGCACGCTCGAGCAGAACCTCGAATTCGATCTGCTCACGCCGCAGAAGCTGCTCGAGAAATCGGTCGGCAAGGAAGTGACGATCGTCAAGACGCATCCGCAAACGGGCGAGGAAACGCGGCTGCGCGCGCTGGTGCTCAGCACCGCGTCGGGCGTCGTGCTCAGGATCGGCAATGAAATTCACACCTCGGCGCCGGGCCGCATCGTGTTCGACAGCGTGCCGCCGAACCTCCGCGACCGGCCCACGCTCACGATCGATCTCGAGGCGAACCGCGCCGGCACCGTGGCCGCCGAGCTCACCTATCTCACTTCGGGCCTCTCCTGGAACGCCGACTACGTCGCCCAGCTCAACGACAAGGAAGACAAGCTCGATCTCAACGGCTGGGTGACGCTCGTC
>CAZUYG010001039.1:0-1500 GCA_964624265.1 uncultured Candidatus Odyssella sp. | reverse complement strand
GACCGTTTCCCGCGCGCCGGCGGCGCGCGATCCACCGCGTGGAAGAGATGCCGCCGCGGCAGTTCGTTCCGACCGAATGCCCCGAGGAGGACTGCCCCTCGCGCCGGCCGGGGATCCGTTTCGAGTACGTCTGCGCCGGCACGCACCACCGGAAGGCGAAGCCTCACGTCGTCCCGCGTTTCGAGTGCGTGTCCTGCGGGCGCGGCTTCTGCCTGATGACCTACGCCCTGACGTATTGGCTCAAGCGGCCCGAGCTTGTCGAGCCGATCGCCGCGGGGCTCGTCGCAGGATCGTCTCATCGCCAGATCGCACGGAGCATCGGCTGCGCACCCTCGACGGTCACGCGTCTCGCGGCGCGCCTCGGCCGGCACGCGATCCTGCTCCACCACGCGATGCTCGAGGCCCTCGCCCGCAAGCCGCTCGAAGAGGCCGTGGTCTTCGACGACTTCGAGACCTTCGCACACGCGCAGTTCTTCCCGTTCGCCGCGGGAACCGCCGTCGCCGAGGGCTCCGGCCTGGTCCTCGACATCGACCAGGCGCCGCACGCCCGCGGCGGGCGTCTCAATCCCTACGAGCGGCAGCGGCGTCAGGAGCTGTACGAGCGCTTCGGTCCGCCCCCGCGGGGCGCGCGGCGGGCGGCGTTCCTGCGCATCCTCGACCGGCTCCGCGCCCTCGCCGGCCGGAACGACCTCGTCCTGGTCAGCGACGCGGATCCGGTCTACCGGCGGGTCGTGGCGAACCATGCGGAGCGCGAGCGCATCCTCCACCTGCGCTTTCGGAACCCGGAGCGCGGGCCGAAGGGTGCGCCGCGGACCGCGGCGGCAACGGCGCGGGATCAGGCGATGTTCGAGGTCGACCAGCTCCACCGCCTGCTGCGCCACAGCCAGGCCGCGCACCGGCGCGAGACGATCGCCTTCGGCCGGCGCGTCGGCTCGCTGATGGAGCGCCTGTTCCTGTACGTCGTCTGGCGCAACCTCGTCAAGAACCGTTCCGAGCGCCGCCCGCGGCACGGAACCGCGGCGATGCAGGCCGGGATCACGCCCTCGCGCTGGACATGGCGCGACGTCTTCCGCAAGCGCCTGTTCCCCTGGCACGCACCGTCCCTGCCGAAGGCCTGGCGCAGGATCTACCGCCGCAGGGTCCGCACTCCCGGCACGCCACCGCAGGCCGTCCACGCGCCGCGCTTCGTTCACTGAGCTCTCGCCGGACGAGCGCGTCTCGTCTCGCTCGCACACCGCGCAACCGCCAACCAGGAAGGACATCGGGACGCGCCCGAGTGCGGTGCGCGGGCGCGGCGTGCCGCGGCGCGCGGCACAACGCGCGGCACAACGGCGCGGCGCAACGGCGCGGCGCAACCGCGCGCGCCGGGCGCGCGCGGTTGCAGGCCAAAAAATGCGCACCACTATGGGCTGATCAGGAGGTCCCGCGAAGGCCGCGGCGGCCGGCGGCGAGGGCCGCCCACGCGAGGCCGGCGCACAGTCCCAGCGCCACGACACTGAC
>CAZUYG010001038.1:0-1502 GCA_964624265.1 uncultured Candidatus Odyssella sp. | reverse complement strand
AGCGCCACTTTCCCGGCGCTGCGATACTCCATGTCGTTGAAGCCGCGGCCCTGGTCGATCTGCCAGTTTCGTGCGGTCATGTATTCCTCGGTAATACCCTGGATGCTCGTGGACCAGTTGGTGTTGCCGAAGACGAGCTGAAAGCGTCCCTGCACCGAAGGCGCGGCCACCTCCACCGACGGCACGTCGCGCTGCAGCGCCGCCGCGTCCTCCTCGGTCAGCGTGATGTTGCTGCCGGTGCCGCCGCGCGCGCCGCCCGTGGTGCGCGAGCCGTTCAGCACGATCATGATGTTCGAGCCGAGGCTTTCGATGGATTCCTTCACGCGCGATTCGGCGCCGGCGCCGATCGCCACCATCGCGATCACCGACGAGATGCCGATGATGATGCCGAGCGAGGTCAGAATGCTGCGCAGCAGGTTGGCCTTCAGCGCCGTGACCGATGCGCGGACGCAATCGCCGACGGTCATGCGGCCTCCGGCACCGACAGGGCCGCGACGGTATCCGCGGCGCGGATCGGCGAGGCCACCGGCTCGTCGGAGACGAGGCGTCCGTCGCGGAAGCGCAGGATGCGCCGGGCATGCGCGGCCACGTGCTCGTCGTGCGTCACGATGATGACGGTGATGCCTTCGCCGTTGAGCCGCTGGAACAGCGCCATGATTTCGGCGCCGGTCCGGCTGTCGAGAGCTCCCGTCGGCTCGTCCGCCATCAGCACCTGCGGGCTGTTGACGATCGCGCGCGCGATCGCCACGCGCTGCATCTGGCCGCCCGAGAGCTGCGAGGGCCGGTGGTCCATGCGTTCGCCGAGGCCCACGGCCTCCAGCGCCTTGGCCGCCTTTTCGTGCCGCAGGCGCCGCGGCACGCGGCCAGAGGTGAGCGGCAGTTCGACATTGTCGAGCGCCGTCGCGCGCGCGAGCAGATTGAACTGCTGGAAGACGAAGCCGATCTTCTCGTTGCGGATGTTGGCAAGCGCGTCCGAATCGAGCTGGGCGACGTCCTCGCCGTCGAGCCGGTACGACCCGCCGCTCGGCGAATCGAGGCAGCCGAGAAGGTTCATGCAGGTCGATTTTCCCGAACCCGACGGTCCCATGATGGCGATCATCTCGCCCCGCGGGATCGCGATCGTGAGGTCGACGAGCGCGCGCACGTCGCCGCCTCCGATATGGTAGGTCTTGGAGAGCTTCTCCGTCTCGATGAGCGGCCCCGGCATGGTGATCGCTCCGCGACCGCTCAGAGGCCGAACCGGCGGCCCGGGCTGGCGGGCGAGCTGCCGCGGCTGCCTTTCGTGTCGACGCCGACCACGACCTGGTCGCCGGGTTTGATCTCTCCGCTTATCAGCTCGGTGTTGGTGCCGTCGGTAATGCCGGCCATGATGCGAACCGCCTTCGGCTCCCCGTTCGGATCGAGGATGTAAACCGTGGCGCGCCGGGGTCCGCCGTCGGAGGCGGTGCCGCGCATTTCGTCGTATTTCGTGCGCTGCTCGGGGGTCAGCAGCAGCGCGATCT
>CAZUYG010001037.1:0-1502 GCA_964624265.1 uncultured Candidatus Odyssella sp. | reverse complement strand
GGCAGCAACAGGGGCACGAGCTTCGCATCGAGCGCGCCCGCAACGACGACGATGCGAAGGCACATGACCGCTTGGGCAGCGCCCATCGCCGCGGCTTGCGATGCGGGCGCCGCGCCGCGGGCGGCATGCCGTGCCGCACTCACGGTTACGGCCGTAGAGGAAATGAGACCGCCGACGAGGCCGGTCAGGACCGGCCCTGCGCCCGGTCCGGCAAAGCGCCGCGCGAAATGGCCGGCCAAGGAAAGGCCGGCAATGAGAACGACGATCCACCACAGCCGATACGGATTGAGCACGCTGCCGGGCCCGAAGCCTCGATCCGGCAGAATCGGCAGCAGCACTGCCGATACGAGCATCAGCTTGATCGCCGAGCGGAGTTCGTCGTGCTGGACCCTCTGCAAGAGGCCGTGCAACGGCGCCTTGGTCTCGAGCAGCGCCACGGTGACGACCGCCGCGGCGAGGGCGAGCACGATCTCCCCGTGCCCGGCCAGCGCCCCGAGGCCGTAGGTGACCAGCGTCGCCACTTCGGTTGTGGCACCGATATTGCCGTGGATGCGCGACGCCGTGAGATACATGGCGGCGGCCAAGGCCGCGACGGCGATAAATCCCGCACCGATCGCGACGGCGCCGGCCGCGTCGCCCGAAGCGCGCGCAAAATAGCCGGCCACCCCGCCCACGAGGCCGATCAGCGCGAACGTGCGCAGACCTGCCGTGCGCGAGCCCTCGGGATCGCCGCGCTTGCGCCAGCCGCGTTCGAAGCCGATCAGGAAACCAACCGCAAACGCAGCGCCGAGACGCAAGAACGGGTCGAGAGTATCCATGCCAGGACAATAGTCGGGAATGGCCGCCCGGAAATGATCCGCGTCAAACGCCGCCGGCGGGGGCGGGCCCGCGGAGCGATACGCTCAAACCCCCGGCGGCGCGGGCAGGGCGGCTTCGTCGAGAGCGCGTTTGGCGCCGTTCCCGTCGTCGACGATGCGGCCGTCGACGAGGTGGATCTGGCGATGTGTCTGCTCCGCCAGATGGGGATCGTGCGTCACGGTGATCACCGACTTCCGGTAGTCTCTGGCCAGCCGCGAGAAGATTTCGAAAACGACGTGGCCGTTCTTCTGGTCGAGACTGCCGGTGGGCTCGTCGGCGAGGATGATATCGGGGTCGTTGGCCATCGAGCGCGCGATGGCGACGCGCTGGCGCTGGCCGCCCGACATCTGATCGGGCCGCTTTTTCATCTGATCGGCGAGGCCGACCTCGGTGAGCAGACGTTCCGCGCGCTCGCGCGCCTCCTTGTCGGTCCAGCGCTCGAGCCGCCGCATCGGCACCAGCACGTTGTCGAGCGCGCTGAATTCCGGCAGCAGGAAATGGAACTGGAACACGAAGCCGACGCGCTGGAGCCGCAGCGCCGCGAGCGCGTCGCCGGAAAGCCCGCTGGTGTCGCGGCCGTGCACGAAGATCGCGCCGTCGCTGGGCCGGTCGAGGAGGCCGAGCAGATACAGCAGCGACGACTT
>CAZUYG010001036.1:0-1507 GCA_964624265.1 uncultured Candidatus Odyssella sp. | reverse complement strand
GATATCGGACCCGGCTAATTTCCTGGCCAGCCAGCTAATATCAAACAATGCCTCAATGAGAGGCATAATCTCGCCCGCTTCGACGCAGTGCCAGCCGAACCACCGCCATGCGTAGGGGTAGGGCAGCGCGTGAACGTCGCTCCAGGTGAGCAACAGGCGCTTGTGCAAGTCCCGCAGTTGCGGCGGCTGAAATGTGGAGCGGAGGTAATGGACGAGAACATCGTGCAGCGTGAGGCCGCGCTGATGATCCAGCCTGGCCAGGCCTGCCTCGTCGAAGCGTTCCGCCAGCCGGCGCGCCTGCGCCCGTGACACACCCCACAGGCCGGCGGCAGCATCCAGAGGAATCGCCTCATCGTCCGGAAACACGGCGAGATCGCGATAGCGCTCCCTTGCCCCAGGATGACTTTCCTCCAAGTAACGAAAACTGGCCTCAACCGTTGCTCGAACGGCACTCGTGCGATTCTTGGGGTCGGTACGATCGAATGCCTCCAGACCGAGGTCTTCGAGATCTTCCATCACCTGCCGTATCGCCTGCTCAGGCAAAGCATGCCGGCCCACCTTGTGATGGAGCTGGGCGGCAATCAACCCCAGCAAGACGGGCCAGCATCCTGCGCGTTCCACGAGCCGGCGCAACTCGTTGTCGAGAGCCTCACTGCCGGGAAACGGTGACGCCAGAACCTTTATGCCCTGGTCGAGTTCCATTTCGTCGACGAGGCACGGGCGCGCATCCACGCTGCTTACCACTTTCGGAATCCGAGTGGTGATGAGAAACGCGGAGGCGGTATCGCGCACGACCAGCGCCGTGGCGTCCGCCTCATGCCAGACGTCATCGAGCACGATGAGGCACTGCCGCGTGCGCAGCGCCTCCTTCCAGTCGCTGAAAAGTGCTTCGAGATCGGCGGACTTCGGTGTTTGACCGAGTTGGGCAAGGAGCGAAGTCAGGAGGGCGGCTGGGGTCCGCGAACCTTCGCCGGCGGTGATCCAGAGCACCCCATCGGTGTAGCGCGCGAGAACCTCGTCTTCGAAGCAGACGGCTTTTGCGAGAACTGTTTTGCCGAAGCCACCGGCGCCCTGAATCGCCCGTTGTGATCGCCACACGTGCTCCTACATTCGTCGAGAGAGCGTCCACCAGTTGCCGCATTTCCCGTTCCCGCGGTACGAAACGAGAGGGGAACTCGACGTTATGGGGGGCGGGCCGAAGCTGCGGGGTGGTGCGGAGATCGTTGAGCAGCTTCTCGCGGTGGTTGGCATCGTCGAGGTCGTAGCAGTCGAGCTTCTTCAGCTAGGCCGGGACGGCAGGGTCGGAGAAATCGATGGTGTGCTCTCGCGCGTATACCGGTAGAACCTGGCAGCCGCGTCTGCGGGCGGTCAACCATTCGTCCCGGAGGACGCGACGTTCGCCTGGAAAGGCATCGGGCGTGAGGACCATGATGAGATAGCGCGACTGCTCGATTGCCGCTTCGATCTGGCGCCAGAAATCGTCGCCGCCGCGCATGTGGGTGCGATC
>CAZUYG010001035.1:0-1507 GCA_964624265.1 uncultured Candidatus Odyssella sp. | reverse complement strand
AAGGCAAGGGTGCCGCCGTCCGCCCATGTTCGAAGGCTTCAGATCGCGGCGCCCTTCTCGTGCGCGGGAAGCGATCCGAGCGTGCCGAGCCAGGGCCGCGCCGAGCGCCGCCAGATCTGGAGCTTCGGCACAAGCGCATCGCGCTGCACGATGGCGCCGAGGCGCAGCGCGTGCACCTTCGGCCCGCCGCCGGGGCTCGTCGAATAGATCGGCGTTCCGCATTCCGGGCAGAACGACTGCACGCGCCGGCGGCCGCTCTCGGCCGTTTTCACGTATTCCTTGAGCGTGCCGGAGAGCAGCGTGAAGCTGCCCTCGCGCGACATCGCCACGGTGCGGAACGCGCTGCCGGTCATCGTCTGGCAATCCGTGCAATGGCAGATCTGCACCTGCGCCGGATCGATCTCCGCCGCATAGGTGATGTGGCCGCAATGGCAGCGCCCGTCGATCTTCATCGTCCAGTCCCTTTCCGCGAAGGCTCGCACCGTATCATACGGGCGTGCCGTTGTTTTGCCCCGTCATCCCGACCGGAGCGAGCCGCCTTCGGCTCGCGGAGTGGAGGGATCGCGCGGCAGTCGCGCGTGGCGTCCGTGCCACGATCCCTCCACTTCGCGGTCGCGCCAAGAAGCGCGCCCGCTTCGGTCGGGATGACGGGTCGAGAAATGGCCCGCTCTTGTCACGGCTCCCGCGGCGTTGCCTTGCCGCCGCCTTCGCGGCGCGCTAGCTCTCATCGATGCTCGTGCAGATCTACGAAACCGGCAGCGCCGAGGAAGCGCGCGCGCTGGCGGCGGCCGGCGTCGATCATGTCGGCGTCCTCGTCGGCCGCGGCGCGTTTCCGCGCGAGCGCAGCGTGGCCGAGGCGCGCGCGATCTTCGCGGCGCTGCCCCGGCGCGCGAAGCGCGTGGCGCTCTCGCTCTCGCCCGATCTCGGCGAGATCGCGCGCGTGATCGAGCAGGCGGGGCCCGACATCATCCATTTGGGCGCCGCCGCCGAACGCTTCGGCGCCGCGATGAGCGCCGACGTGAAGCGCGGCTATCCGGGCGTGAAGCTGATGCGCTCGATCCCGGTGGTGGACGAGGCGAGCATCGCGTTCGCCAAGGCGCACGAAGGCATCGCCGATTTCCTGTTGCTCGACAGCCACGCGCCCGGCGATGCGCAGATCGGCGCGCTCGGCCGCACGCACGATTGGCGCATCAGCCGCCGCATCGTGGAAACCGTCGCCGTCCCCGCGATCCTCGCCGGCGGCCTCGGCCCGGAGAACGTGGCGGAGGCGATCCGCGTGGTGCGCCCCGCCGGCGTCGATTCCAAGACGATGACGGATGTCGCCGGCACGCACGCGAAAAACATCGAGGCGGTGCGCGCCTTCGCGGCCGCGGCGAAGGCCCGGCTTCAGCCGTAGCGGCCGGCCAAAAGCGCGCCGAAGCCCTGCGGCCGCTCGACGATGCCGAGCAGCTTCAGGCAATTCCACACCACGGCCTGGTTGCTGGTGACGACCGGCACGCCCACGCGC
>CAZUYG010001034.1:0-1508 GCA_964624265.1 uncultured Candidatus Odyssella sp. | reverse complement strand
TTCGGCGCGGCGTGGCACGCCTGTTCGGCCCGGCTGGGATGGCGCGGCTGCTGGTCCGGCGGCTGTTCCCGCGCCCGGAGCAGGCCCCGCTCCGGCGGCGCTTCCTGGAGAACATGGCGCGGAACGACAAACGGGCTTACGCCGCCAGCCAGCGCGCCGTGGTCGGCTGGAGCGTCCTCGACCGCATCGGCGCCATCGAGGTGCCGGTGCTGGTGGTCGCCTCGGAGCGGGACTACTGGCCGGTGGCGATCAAGGAGGACTACGCGCGGCGGATGAAGCGGGCCGAGGTCGCGGTGGTGGCCGACGCGGGACACGCCTTGCCCATCGAGGCGCCCGAGCGGTTCAACCGCGTGCTGGTCGCGTTCTTGGATCGGCAGGGCGCCTGACGGCGGCACAAGGCCGACCTCCGAAGCGCGAGATCGGCGACGGCGCATCGCGGAAACGCTTTCGCGGCGAGAAACTCGGGTAAAATGGCCGCCGTCGCCGTCGACCCGGCATCGAATCGGGACGCGCCATGTCCGCAACGTCCGGTTTTGCATCGTCGCTCGCTTTGGATATTTATCCTCCTCGGCCGCCGCTCGAAACGGCGGGTCCACCTTTGGCGGTTTTGTTGCTCCAGGGCATCGGGATCGACAAAGCCGAGTACGCCAAAATCGCCACGGAATTGAGTCGGCAACACTTGTGGGTCGTGGTGCCGAACTGCGTTCCCGCCAGGAGGGATTACGTGTGCCTGGAGGGCAGTTCCGTGGCCGGAGCGCTCGCGTCGCCGGAAACGGCGCGATTCGGGGACCTCGTCGAGGCGCTCCGGAGCGGGCTCGTGCTGTTTGGCCACTCGGCCGGCGGGATCGCGGCTTTCGAGGCGTTGCGCGCCGGTTCGCCGAAGCTGCCGACCAAACCGGTCGCGATCGCGACGTACGGCTCGAACGCGCCGTTCGAGCCCGGCGTCGATCCGCCGCTGCCCCCCGTCCTCATGCTTTCCGGCCAAAACGACGCGGTGGTTCCGCCGGAAATCACCCGGTCCGCGTTCCGGAAACTACTGTCGTCGAGCAAGACGCTCGTCGAGCTGGCGGGGTTGAACCACTACAGCATCAACGGCCCCCGGTCTCCGCCTCGCCTGTCCGCCTGGGTCGTGCGCGTGACCGATATTCGCGCCGCCGCCGCCGCCGAACCGCTCGGGAATGTTGAACCCATGAGCCGTGGCGCGCTCGACTGGCTCATCACCATCCCTTCCGATGGCTCGGTTCCGCTCGGTGGTGTAGCGCCCGCGCTCATCGAGTGGCACACCGATACTCACCCTGCGGCCAAGCTCGAAGATCGGGGATTGTCTCTCGCCAAGCTTGTAATTCGTTCCTCCGAACCGGATCGCATCTCCCAGTTGCTGCGCTCGTTAGAACTCGATGCGCCCGTTTCTGTCGTGCTGGCGCTGGCGGGCGAAAGCCCGCGCTTGGTCGCGCACATCAACACGCCCCCGGGGCTTCGGCTTCTGTCTGTTCCAACCCGGCAGTCAG
>CAZUYG010001033.1:0-1510 GCA_964624265.1 uncultured Candidatus Odyssella sp. | reverse complement strand
GAAGGAGCGGGGCCTCGCGACCATGCTCGGCGTTCCGGCGCTCACGTTCCTCAACTGGTATTGGATCCCGCTGCTGCCGATGTTCGTGATCTTCTTCATCTCGGCGCTGGCCGAGACGAACCGGCACCCGTTCGATCTGCCCGAGGCCGAGGCCGAGCTCGTCACCGGCTACAACGTCGAGTATTCGGCGTTCACCTTCGCGCTGTTCTTCCTCGGCGAATACATGAACATGATCCTGATGTCGGCGATGACATCGATCCTGTTCCTGGGCGGCTGGCTGCCGCCGCTCGACGTCTCGTGGCTGAACTGGATTCCGGGCCCGATCTGGTTCGCGCTCAAGATCTCGTTCTTCCTGTTCCTGTTCATCCTCGCGCGCGCCGCCTATCCGCGCTACCGCTACGATCAGCTCATGCGCCTCGGCTGGAAGGTGTTCCTGCCGCTCACGCTGGTCGCCGTCATCGTCTATGCCGGCGTGCTGCTCTACGCCGGCTGGCTGCCGCAATAGAGGGACGGGAGGACATCATGGCACTGACCGCCCGCTCCCTGCTGCTGACCGAGCTCGTGAAGGGCCTCGGCATCAGCATCAAATACATGCTGAAGCGCCCCGTGACGCTGAATTACCCGCACGAGAAGGGGCCGCTCAGCCCGCGCTTCCGCGGCGAGCACGCGCTGCGCCGCTATCCGAACGGCGAGGAGCGCTGCATCGCCTGCAAGCTGTGCGAGGCGATCTGCCCGGCGCAGGCGATCACCATCGAGGCGGGACCGCGCCGTAACGACGGCACGCGGCGCACCACCCGTTACGACATCGACATGGTCAAATGCATCTATTGCGGCTTCTGCCAGGAGGCGTGCCCGGTCGATGCGATCGTCGAAGGCCCGAACTTCGAGTTCGCGACCGAGACGCGCGAGGAGCTGATGTACAACAAGCAGAAGCTCATCGATAACGGCGACCGCTGGGAGACCGAGATCGCGCAGAATCTCGAGCTCGACGCGCCCTACCGGTGAGCGGCTGACGATGGTCCTGCAAGCCCTCGCCTTCTACGTCTTCGCCGCGGTCGCGGTCGCCGCCGGGATCATGGTGGTCACGGCGCGCAACCCCGTGCATTCGGTGCTGTTCCTGATCCTCGCCTTCTTCAACGCGGCGGGGCTGTTCGTGCTGATGGGCGCCGAGTTCCTCGCGATGATCCTGGTCATCGTCTATGTGGGCGCGGTCGCCGTTCTCTTCCTTTTCGTCGTGATGATGCTCGACATCGATTTCGTCGAGCTGCGGCAGGGTTTCGTCAAATACCTGCCTGTCGGCGGGCTGATCGGAATCGTTCTACTAGTAGAATTGTTCATCGTCGTCGGCGGCTGGGTGGCGCTGCCCGAGACGAAAGCCGCGATCACCGAGCCGGTGCGCGAGGGCGTCAGCAACACGGCGGCGCTCGGGCGGCTGCTCTACACGAAATACGTCTATCTGTTCCAAGCCGCCGGCATGATCCTGTTCGTCGCGATGGTCGGCGCGATCGTG
>CAZUYG010001032.1:0-1510 GCA_964624265.1 uncultured Candidatus Odyssella sp. | reverse complement strand
GACGTGCTCGACACCTGGTTCTCGTCGGCGCTGTGGCCGTTCTCGACGCTCGGCTGGCCCGAGAAGACAGAAACGCTCGCGCGCCACTATCCCACCGACGTGCTCGTGACCGGCTGGGACATCCTGTTCTTCTGGGTCGCGCGCATGATGATGATGGGCATGCACTTCATGAAGGAAGTGCCGTTCCATCACGTGTTCCTGCACGGCATGGTGCGCGACGCCAAGGGCGCGAAGATGTCGAAGTCGCGCGGCAACACGCTCGACCCGCTCGACCTCGTCGAGAAATACGGCGCCGACGCGCTGCGCTTCACGCTCACCGCGCTGTGCGCGCACGGGCGCGACGTGAAGCTGTCGGAGGGGCGGCTCGAGGGCTATCGCAACTTCGCGACCAAGATCTGGAACGCCGCGCGCTTCTGCGAGATGAACCAGTGCCGCTACGCGCCGGGCTTCGATCCGGCCGCGAACACGCTCACGGTCAACCGCTGGATCGTGTCGGAGCTGGCGAAGGCGGCGCGCGAGGTGACCGCCGCGCTCGAGGAGTTCCGCTTCAACGATACCGCCAACGCCTGCTACCAGTTCGTCTGGAGCACCTACTGCGACTGGTATCTCGAATTCATCAAGCCGATCCTCAACGGCGCCGACGAGGCGGCGAAGGCCGAGACGCGCGCGACGGCGATGTGGGTGCTGCATCGCTCGCTGCACCTGCTGCACCCGATGATGCCGTTCGTGACCGAAGAGCTGTGGGAGAAAACGGGCGGCGAGGGGCTGCTGATTTCGGCGCGCTGGCCGGCCTTCGCCGACGTGCTGCTCGATCCGGCGGCGGAGGCGGAACTCGGCTGGCTGGTGCGGCTGGTCTCGGAGATCCGTGCGGTGCGCGCGGAGATGAACGTGCCGGGGGCGGCGAAGATCCCGCTGCTGATCAAGGGCGCCGCGGCGGACACCACGGCCCGGCTTGCGCGTTATCGCGACATCGCCGGCACGCTCGCGCGTCTCTCTTCGATCGAGCCCGTCGCCGAAGCGCCGAAGGGCGCCGTCCAGATCGTCCTCGACGAGGCGACCCTGATCCTGCCGCTGGCCGACGTCATCGACCTCGCGCAGGAGCGCGCGCGGCTCGACAAGGAGCTGAAGCGCCTCGACGCGGCGATCAAGCAGATCGACGCCAAGCTCGGCAACGAGAGCTTCGTCGCCAAGGCGCCGCCGGAAGTGGTGGAGGAGCAACGCGAGCGCCGCGAAGAAGCCGCCGCCGCAAAAAGCAAAATCAGCGACGCGCTGGCGCGATTGGCGGCGGCGTAGCGCTACTCCGCGCGCGAATCCTGTTTCTCCGCGAATTTCTTCGCGCGTTCGGCCATACGGTCGGGCGGTTTGGCCCACTCGAACGGGCGCTCGCGCAGGCTTTCCTCGGTGAAGGCCTGATTGCTCGGGTGACTCAGGTTGAGCACGCCGATCAGCTCCTGCTGCACCACCAAGGGCACGGAGAGGAAGGAACCGATCTGCGGCCCTTCGGCGCTCT
>CAZUYG010001031.1:0-1511 GCA_964624265.1 uncultured Candidatus Odyssella sp. | reverse complement strand
GAGGTTGTAGAGGTCGCGCCGCGCCTCGAAGAAACCGGGTGCGATCGGCGCAAGCGCGGCATAGCGGCGGAAAAAAGCGTCGCCGAAGGGCCCGAACAGCGTGCCGAACGCCAGCTCGATCTCGGGATGCGCCCAATGGATCGCCGGGTCGATGAAGCCGGCCACGCGCCCGGCCTTCACGAGCACGTTGCCGCTCCAGCAATCGCCGTGGATCAGCGCGGGATGCGCCGGCTCCGCGATCCAGCGGTCGAGCCGGCCCGCCAAGGTCTCGATGCGCGAAAGCAGGCGCGCCGGCAGCCGCCCGGCCGCATGCGCGGCGCGGGCGCGATGCAGCAGGCGCTGGTCGCGGAAGAAATCGCGCCAATGCGGCGTCGGCGGATTGGGCTGGTCGAGCGGGCCGATCGGCGTGTCGCGCTCGAAGCCGAAATGCGGGCCGCGGATCGCGTGCAGCGCCGCCAGAAGATCGGCGCAATGCGATTCGGCGTGCAAATCCGTCGCGTCGCCCGAGTCGATGTGTTCGAGCAACAGCAGATCGCTCTCCGCGGCGATCACGGCCGGCACGGGCAGCGCCGTGTGCTCCGCGAGATAGCGCAGCATCCACGCCTCGCAGTCCAGCGTGCGGCCCGGCGGCGGCTGTTTGGCCACGATGCGCTCTCCGCCGGGCAGATCGCAGGCATGCACCGGCGCGACGCATCCCCCGCCCAATGCCGCGATGCGCACAGGGCGCGCGCCGATGAGCTGTTCGCTGCGGTCGGCGAGAAGCATCGGTTCCACCCCGTCACCCTGTGCGCTGCCATGGATCTCTAACTGCACACGGGGTGCCAGACGGCCAGAGATCCTTCGCTGCGCTCAGGATGACGCTCGTGGGCAAGGCCTCACGCGCGCGCCAGCTTTTCCGCTACCTCGTCGAGCAATGCCTCCACGCCCGCTTCCACGATGTCCAGCACGTATTCGAAGCCGTCGGGGCCGCCGTAATAGGGATCGGGCACGTCGCGGTGCGCGGCATCGCGCACGAGGCCCATGAACAGGCGCAGCTTCGTCTCGCCGCCGGCCGGCGCCAGCCGGCGAAGCTGCCGGAAATGCCCTTCGTCCATCGCCACCACGAGATCGAACGCGGCGAAATCGGCGGCGCTCACCTTGCGCGCGAACATGCCGGTCATCGGATAGCCGCGGCGGCGCGCGGCGTCGGCGGTGCGCGGATCGGGCGGCTCGCCGATGTGATAGCCGTGCGTGCCGGCCGAATCGGCGAAGACGCGCGCGCCGAGCCCGCGCGCGGCGGCCTTGGCGCGCAGCACGGCCTCGGCGGTCGGCGAGCGGCAGATGTTGCCGGTGCAGACGAACAGAACCTTCATCGCTGCGCGAAGATGCTCGGCTCGATCACGTCCACGGTCAGGTCCTGCCAGGTCACCGCATGCGGCGGCACCACGTCGCCGCGGCGCTCCTCGATGTCGTAGACTTGGCTGGCCTGGAGCGAGAGCCCGTCGGCGTGCTCGGCGAACACGATCACCGCG
>CAZUYG010001030.1:0-1515 GCA_964624265.1 uncultured Candidatus Odyssella sp. | reverse complement strand
ACAAGGCGACCACGCTGGCCTTCACCGGCCTCGCGGTCGCGCTGGGCATCCGCGCCGGGATGTTCAACATCGGCGCCGAGGGACAGCTCGCGCTCGGCGGGTTCGCCGCGGCGCTCGTGGGGCTCTGGCTCCCGGCAGGGACGCCGGCGCTGCTCGCGGTGCCGCTGTGCATCCTCGCGGGCGCGGCCGGTGGCGCCACCGCGGCGGCGGTGCCGGGCGCGCTCAAGGCGCGGTTCGGGGCGAGCGAGGTGATCGTGCGGCCGAGTTCGCCCTCGAGTGCGCGGACGAGATTCAGGTTCTGCAGGAAATTGGTGGAGCCGAAGTTCTCGGACTTGTCGAAGATGTCGTAGCCGACCGAGCCGCCACGGGGCAGGCCCTGCTCGGCCATCGCCATGCGCAGGCGCAGCGCGCGGTCCTGCGGAACCCAGATCTGCGTGCCGCCGGCGCGCAGCTCGACCGGAATGTTCTGCGCCTCGAGCTTGGCGACGATCTGCCCGGCGTCATTGGTCGCGAGATCGCCGTAGAGCAGACCCATCGGCGGCTGCGCCAGCTTGTTGGCGAAATAGCCGAAGAACCCGAAGAGGGCGATGCCGATGCCCGCGAGCGCGATGAGGCGACCGACCCCAAGGCGTTGGACGAAATCGATGAAGCCGTTCACCAGAGTACCCGACCTGTCGTGTGGCGATGCCACCGCGGGTACGCAAACGACGTCCCGCGGCGATTGATGCCGGGAACGCTAGGGTGGACCGAATGAAGGCTGGGTTAATCGCCGGGAAAATTTTGCCGGGGCGTTTCGCGCAAATGCCGCCGGGTCAGTCGTCGGCCTGCGGCTGGCGATAGTCCTGCAGGCGCGTCGTGCGCAGGCCGGGCAGGCCGTGGCGCTCGATCAGGCGCTGCCACGACGTGAACTCCTCGACCGAGAGCCGGTAGCGGTTGCACGCGTCCTCGAGCGACAACAGGCCGCGGCGCACCGCCGAGACGACGGCGGCCTTGCGCCGGATCACCCAGCGCTTGGTCTCCGGCGGCGGCAGCTCCGAGAGCGACAACGGCTCCGGCATGCTGCCAATCGCCTCGTAGCCCTCGTCCAATCGCGTGTCGTCCATCGCTCTCGCTCCGCTTGCGGCCCGGTCGTCGGCCCTACTTGGCGTGAGAGACTACGCGTCCCGTTCTAAAATTCGCCTAAGCGAAGTATCGGATTTGGAACGCATTTTAGGTGATCAAGGAAGTCTGAACGCGCGCGCGTCAGCCCTTGAGATCGCGCACCGTTTCGCTCATCTCGTCGGCGGTGCGCACGAGCTGCGCCGCCGAGGAATACGCGCGCTGCGTCACGATCAGCTGCGTGAAGGCGTCGCCGAGATCGACATTGCTGAGCTCGCGGGCGCCGGAGACGATCGAGGACATCTCGGCCGCGGAGACGTACTCCGCGGCGCCCGACTTCTCGCCCTCCACCCACAGGTTGTTGCCCTGGTCGAGCAGGCCGTTCGGGTTGAAGAAGTTCGCGAGGCCCAGCTGATA
>CAZUYG010001029.1:0-1515 GCA_964624265.1 uncultured Candidatus Odyssella sp. | reverse complement strand
ATGTGCCTTCGCATCGTCGTCGTTGCGGGCGCGCTCGATGCGCAGCTCGTGCCCCTGTTGCTGCCGGCTCTCGGTGCGGCGTCGGGAGCGGCGTTGCTGGGAGCCTTGCTGCATGTGCGCGGCGCCGATCGCCGGCAGGACAGTCAAGGCGGCGAACCGCCGAAAGCGCCGGACGACATCGGCGCGGCCATCGTCTTCGCCGCGATCCTGGCGGGCGTGACGCTGACCGCCCATTACGCGCGCGGCTGGTTCGGCGGTGCCGGATTCTATGCGACCGCTGCCCTGGCCGGACTCGTCGACGTGGACGCGATCACGGTGACGGCGGCGACGCTTCCCGACATGGCGGCGACGGCGGCCGTCGCGGCCATCCTCATCGCGGCGGCCGTGAACACGATGATCAAGGTCGCCATCGCGTTCGCGCTCGGGCCGCGCGATTTCGGACGGCGCGCCGCCGTGCTGATCGCCGCGGTTCTCGCGGCCGGCTTTGCCGGCTCTGTGGCAGCGGGGTCGTTGTAGCGAAAGGCTGCGCGCCGGCACCGGCGACAATCCACCGCCGATTTCTGTATAAGCGCCCTTCGCAAGGGGGACAGCCGATGGGCGAAGCGAACGTACCGGTTTACGGACTGGCGAGCCGCGAAGACTGGGCGCGGCTGTCCGGACGCGACCTGCTCCAGGCGGTGATCGACGGCAAGCTGCCGCACCCGCCGATCTCCCGCGCGCTCAGTTTCTGGATCGTCGAGGTCGGGGAGGGATTCGCGGCATTCGAGGGGGATGCGGGGCCGAACCTGCTCAACCCCGCCGGCGGCGTCCATGGCGGCTGGGCGCTGACCATGATCGACAGCGCCACCGGATGCGCCGCGCAAACGCTGCTGCCGGCCGGCACCGGCTACATGACGATCGAGACCAAAGGGAATTTCGTGCGCCCGATCACCAAGGATTCGGGCCGCGTGCGCTGCGAGGCGCGCGTCGTCTCGCCGGGCCGGCAGGTCATGACCGCGGAAGCGCGCGTGATGGGGCCGGACGGCAAGATACTGGCGCACGGCACTTCCACGCTGCTCGTGCTCGGCGCGGCGCGGTAGGGCGCACGATGCCCGGCATCACGCTCGCGAACGGCGCGAAGATCGCCTACGGCGATACCGGCGACGGCGCGCCGCTCGTGCTGGTTCATGGCTCCCCGGCCGAAGGCCGCGCTTGGGGCCGCGTCGCGCGCCATCTCGCCGGTTTCCGCCTGCTGACCCCGGACCTGCCGGGCTATGGCGGCTCCGACCGGCTTCCGCAGATCGTGGGCACCGCCCGGATGGCCGAGGCCGTGGCCGCCGTCATCGACGCGGTTGATGCCCCGGTATGGCTGGCCGGACATTCCTATGGCGGCAACGTGGCGTTGCACGCAGCGCTGGCGCGGAGCGATCGCATCCGCGGCCTTGTGCTGTTCGAACCGGTGTTCTTCCGCGGGCTCGCGCTCACGGGCGAGCACGCCATGCTGGCCGCCGCCGAGGCGCATTTCGGTGACTATGT
>CAZUYG010001028.1:0-1516 GCA_964624265.1 uncultured Candidatus Odyssella sp. | reverse complement strand
GGAAGTGAGTCGCGCGCAGCGGCGTCGGCAGGGGTCGCGAGCGGAGCCGCGCTACGACGGCTGTGCCGGCACGGCAACGCGCCGGCCGAGCCACCACAGGCTCAGCAGCAGAAGCGCGCCCCCGAGCCACTGCTCGGCGCCGAGCTGCTCGCCGAGCAGAAGCGCGGCCAGCGTCACCGCGGTGAGCGGCTCGACCAGCGTGGCGACGGTCAGGGCCGTCGGGCTCAACCTCGCGGCGCCCCAGCTGAACGCGAGCAGCGCCAGCGCGGCCGTCACGACGCCCAGATAGAGGAACCAGGCCTGCGGCGGCACGCCGGTCGGCCAGTGGAGCGGCCGGACCAGCGTCGACAGCCCCATGACCAACGCAGCGACGACCGTCAGGCAAGCGGCGGCCCGGCCCGCGCCAAGCTCCGAGGAGATCCGCCCGCTGACCAGAGAGAAGCCGGCATAAAGAAGCGCGGAGCCGACGGCATAAGAGATGCCGATGATCAGGTCGTGCGCGCTCGCGCCGCCGGACTCGGCATCATGCCGCGACACGATCAGGACGGTTCCGATCAGGGCTGCCGACAGGATGGCCACGAGACGCGCGTCGAGCCGTTCGCGGCCGCGGATCAGCGCGACCACCGTGACCAGCACCGGCGGCAGGCACAGGGCGATCAAGGTCGGAACCGCGGCGCCGATCCGTTCGATGCCGAGGAACCAGCACAGCACGTAGCCGGCCATCGCGCTGCCCGCGGCGAGCAGCCGCGCGAGGACGGTTCGCAGGACGGCCCAACGGATCCCGGCGCCGAACACCGCGAGCAGAACGGCCGCACCGACCGCAAATCGCCAGAAGGAAATGTTCGCCGGCGTGAAGCCGTATGTGCCGATCAGCACGTTGACGACGAGCGCGCCCGTTCCCCACAGGAATCCCGCGGAGCACGCGGCGGCGAGAGCCAGGCCGGCTTGCGATGGCGTCGGTGAAGGCGAACTGATCGGCGGCTCGCGCACGGTGTTTCTCCGGCGACGATGCTCGGCAGTCGCCGGCATCGATCCACCGCTTGAAAGGGGATCGGCTTCCCGCCCGAAAATGTCAGCTCCTCGGATGGCCTGTCACGCACCGACCGGCACAACTCGGACTCGACGACGGGCTATCGCGCAGCCGGTCCGACGGCCGCCTCGACGATCCGACGCAGCCTGGCCAGGTTTCCCGGAACCGTCGACCAGCCGGCCGACAGCTGGACAGCCTCGAACTCGTCGCAATGCAACAGCTGAAGCAGCGCTGCGGCGCAATGGTACCGCTCGAGATACGGCCGGTCGCTGTTCAGCAAGTCGTACAGCAGCCAGCAGAGCTCGGCCGTGGCGCGTCGTGCCGCGAGTGCGCGCCAGACCGTGTAGTACTGGCCGGTCGCGCCGTTGCGGACCGCTTCGAGCAGCTGCCGATCCGTGGCCCGCGCGAAGCGCGCGGCTTCCTCGTCGGCGGCGTCTTCGTACCGGCTGCGCCAGTCGCTCATGGTGCCGCTGTCGCTCCGATCCC
>CAZUYG010001027.1:0-1516 GCA_964624265.1 uncultured Candidatus Odyssella sp. | reverse complement strand
AGGGCTGATCGATGAGTTTGTTCCAGGCGGCGCAGCAGTGATCGAGGATGTCGTCATAGTGAAGTGATGGAGTGGATAACCCCCTGACGGCACCTCGTAGTGCCAAGATGGTGTCATCGAGGATCACCAACGGCGGGAGCCATCCATGAACGAGATTACGACGATCGGAATTGATCTGGCCAAGAACGTTTTTCAGGTCCACGGCGTCGATGCGAGCGGCGCCGCAGTGGTCCGCAAAGCGATCCGCCGCGCCCAGGTTCTGCGGTTCTTCGAGGTTTTGCCGCGGTGCCTTGTCGGCATGGAGGCGTGTGCGACGTCGCCCTCCTGGGCGCGGGCGATCGCGGCGCTGGGCCATGAGGTCCGGTTGATGCCGCCGCAGTACGTCAAGGCCTACGTCAAGCGCAACAAGAACGACGCGGCGGATGCCGAGGCGATTTGCGAGGCGGTGCGCCGTCCGTCGATGCGCTTCGTGCCCGTGAAGTCTGCCGAGCAGCAGGCGGTTCTGACGATGCATCGGGCAAGGGAGCTGCTGATCAGGCAACGGACGATGCTGGTCAACGCGCTGCGTGCGCATCTGGCGGAGTTCGGAATCGTCGGCGCCCAGGGCATCCATCGGGTCTGCGATCTCGTTGCGATCGTCGCCGACGAAAGGGACGAGCGTGTGCCGGCAATCGCCCGAGGCGTGCTCCGGATTGTCGCCGATCAGATCGCCGTTCTGCAGGGCGCGATCGCCGAGATCGATGGGCGCATCCTCGCCTGGCACCGATCGAACGAAGTCAGCCTGCGGCTCGCCGGAATGCCCGGCGTTGGACCGGTCGTCGCCTCGGCAATCGCCGCGAGCGTGCCCGATGCGTCGGTGTTCCGCTCCGGCAGAGAGTTTGCCGCCTGGCTGGGCTTGGTACCGAAGCAGTCCGGCACCGGCGGCAAGACGTGGCTGGGTCGGATCAGCAAGCGCGGCGACGGGTATGTGCGCCGATTGCTCGTCACCGGGGCTCTGACCGCGTTGACCCGATCCAAGGCGGTGAAGGCGATGCCGTGGATAATCGGCATGAAAGAGCGATCGAAGCGGCCAATGGTCATCGCCGTCGCACTGGCCAACAAGATGGCTCGGACGGCGTGGGCAATGATGGTCCGGGCCACCGCGTATCGCGCATCGGCGGCCTGATATCGCTTCACCCGCCGTTCGCAGGAGAAGTCGCCAGCTTGCGCGGATGAGACTCGGGATGGTTCAGTCGGTCGACCCGACGGTCGAGAGCAGCCTGCGGGGTCCACAGGACTTCGAGTTCAGTGAAGTGATGAGGCCTCGACCAGCGGAACCCATCAAGGCCAGCGGTCGAAGCACCGCGTTCATAGGCCGGACACATGACTGCAAGCGACCCGCCTGCGCCATCCAGAAGAACGTGCTTGCCAAGCGGGGGCCATCCACACATGGTCCCTGATTTTAGGACCAGTGGCTTGATTGGAGCGGGGTGGGCTCCGTCGTGGTAGACGGAGACGATGATGAAGAGGCCGAAAC
>CAZUYG010001026.1:0-1520 GCA_964624265.1 uncultured Candidatus Odyssella sp. | reverse complement strand
ATGATGGTTTCGTTCGCCGGGTCGTCGCCGCCGCCGCGGAACACGGCGCTCTGCATCGCGGCGAGAATGTCGCCCTCGAACGCGCCGGGCTTGGCGAGGCGCACCGCCTCGTCCCACGAGGCGTCGGCGAGCTCCGCTGCGCGGCGTACGAAGGCGATCTCGGCCGGGCTCTTCACCAGCCGCAATTCGCTGACGAGGCGCGATGCGTCTTCCAGCGTGCAGAAGCCGGCGAGCGCCGCTTCGAGCGCGCGGCCGTTCGCGGCGGTGAGGCCATAGGCCTCCCACTCGATGCCGAGCTTCTTCCCGCGGCAGCCGTGGTCTTCGAGGATCGCGCGCAGCTCCAGCGCGGGCTGGGCGCCGTCGCGATCCTTCCAGATCCGGATGTCGTCGATGTCCGAGGTGTGCCGCGCCTGGCGCAGGTCCGGCGCGCGCGTCAGCAAGGTCGTGCGCCCGTCGGCGCCGAGATAGAGGCACTGGAAATAGACGTAGCCGAACGTGTCGTAGCCGGTCAGGTAGAACATCGTCTCCTGACGGAAGCACAGCAGGCCGTCGAGCCCGCGCGCGGCGAGCGCGGCGCAGGCACGCGCGCGGCGTTCGGCCAGTTCCTCGCGCGTGAAATGAAGCATCAGCGTTCCAGCACGATCGCCGAGACGTTGCGGCCGTAATCGCCGCCGCCGGCCAGCGTCGTGCGGCGATAGCTGAAATAGTCGACGGCCATCGCGAGCGTGTCGTGCCCGATCCATTCTGCGGCAATGCCGATACGCTCGAGCCGCGCAACGATGTAGCCGGGCAGGTCGAACTGGTGCTTGCCCGGCCTCGCGCCGGCGGCAAAAAAGCGCGCGTTGTCGCGGTGCTCGGCGAGGAACGGCGCCGGGAATTCCGGGCCGACCTCGTAGCTCTCCTTGGCGATCGTCGGGCCCAGTGTCGCGCGGACGCGCTCGCGCCGCGCGCCGAGCTTCTCCATGGCGGCGACGGTGCCTTCGAGCACGCCGGCCAGCGCGCCTTTCCAGCCCGCATGCGCGGCGCCGATGACGCCGGCCTCCGCATCCGCGAACAGCACCGGGCCGCAATCGGCCGCGAGCGTGCCGAGCGCCAGGCCGGGGCGGTTCGTCACCATCGCGTCGCAGCGCGGGCGGCTCGCGCCGTTCTCCCACGGCTCGCGCACCGTGATCACCTCGACGCCGTGCACCTGATAGAGCGAGAGCAGATGCTCCGCGCCCAGCGTGCGCGCGACGCGGGCGCGGTTCTCGTACACCGCCTCTGGCGCGTCGCTGGAGCCGGGGCCGCAATTGAGGCTGTCGTAGATGCCGGCGCTCACGCCGCCCTTGCGGCCGAAATAGCCGTGGCGAATGCCGGCAAGGGACGAAAGCGATTCGGAGCGGGCGGCGGGCGCAGCGGTCATCGGGTCGGTTCGAATCCGGGGGGCGCGGGCAGTCCGGGCGTGGCCGCCGCGAGCGCCAGGAACAAAGTGCCCATCGCCTCGGGCGCAATCAAGCGCCGCGCGCCGCTTTCGAGCCGCT
>CAZUYG010001025.1:0-1521 GCA_964624265.1 uncultured Candidatus Odyssella sp. | reverse complement strand
ATCACATCGCGCCGATCCTCATTCAGATGAAGTCGATCGATCTGGCGAAGTAGGCGGCCCTTCAGGCCGCCGCGTTTTCCCGCCGCGCGATGTCGATCCATTCGGCGTTCGCGCGGCGCACGTGGCGCGGGGCGAGTTCGGCGGCATCGAGGATTTCCCGGAACGCGCGGCGCGCGCCGTCGCCGTCCCCCATGCGCTTGAGTAACAGGCCATGGCGCGCGCGGGCTTCGGCGCCGGGATAGTACTCGGCAACGCCGCCGTATTCCTGCGCGGCTTCGTCGAGGCGCCCGGCGGCTTCGAGCGAGCGCGCATAGAGCAAGTGCCCTTCGGCCGAGCGGAACTCCGCATTGTGCTCGGCCAGCGCTTCGAGCGTCGCGGCGGCGGCCGCAGCGTCGCCCCGTTCGAACTCCACGCTGGCCAGCGCCAGCATGATCTTCGGCTCGTGCGCGAAGAGGCCGGTGAGGCAGGCGCGATAGGCGGCGATGGCCTCGTCATAGCGTTTCGCGGCGGCCAGCTCGGCCGCGAGCTTCAGCTTGCTGTCCACCGAATCGGAAAGCCGCGCTTCGGCCGCATAGCGGCGCAGGTCGCGTTCGGGATCGAGCTTCTTCTGGAATGCGTGCGCCGCGCGCCGCGCCTCGGGGCTGCTCAGCAGCCAGGGCAGGAATTCGACGACGAAATAGGCCAGCGACCCCACGCCGGGCACCAGCGCGAGCACGTAGATCCAGGTCTGGTTGCGCCCGGTGCGGACCGCGTGAACGAGCATGCCGATCTGGAAAGCCAGGCCGGCGGCGGCGAGTAGATAGGGCATGGGCGGCGGTTCCCCCGATCCGCCGCCACTATAGCGCGAAATTCGTGAACGAGAATCGAAAGTGCGGGCCGAGCTAAGCGTGCGCGAACTCGATTGCGACGCCGCCGGCGGCCGGCGCTGGCACGCAGAGCACGCCGTCGTGCGCGCCATGCGCGATACGGGCCATTTGAAGGCGGCCTTTCATCGCGTCCACATCGATTCCGGCGACACGGAACGCCGCGAAATGCGGGGTTGCCGGGCCGGGCGGCGGCGCGCCGAATCGCGTCTCGAATGCGCGCGGCGTGAGCACGATCACGCGGCCCCTTGCCGTCGCGACCGTCAGTCCGCCGCCGGATGCCCGCACCGCTTCCGCGCCCTGGAGCCTGGCGAAGAAGTCCGCGAGCGCCGGCGGGTCGGGCGCAGCCATGATTACTTCGGCGATCGTGCGCGCGCCGTTGGCGTGGACCTGATAGTCGCGCTTCCAGAAGTATTTCGGCGCGTGCTGCTGGCAGGTGAAAAAGACGCTCTCCGGCATGCGCGGATCGGTGACGTAGGCGAGCGAAAAGGCGACCCGCGCCGTGCCGCCATCGGGCAGCTTCGCCTCGCGCCCGAAATCGAACGGCGCATATGTCTCCAGGCCCGCAACAGCGAACTCGGCCTGGTCGCGGCGCGCATCATGGCTCTGGAACACGAGCATCGACAGGCCTTCGCGCCGGGCGAGGAAGTCGCGGTTG
>CAZUYG010001024.1:0-1522 GCA_964624265.1 uncultured Candidatus Odyssella sp. | reverse complement strand
GCGAAAGCGAGTGTTTCACGATGAAGTTCGCGAGATTGGCGAGGTTCTGCTTGAGCTCAGTGGCGCTCTGATTGATGTCCTTCAGTTCCTCGCACTGATAGGGCTTGGCGGCGATCGCATCGGCCACGCCATTGAGGACACGCACCGTCTCCGGAAGGTCGATCGACAGCGCGACCCGCAGCATGGAGTCGTCGCCCACCGCGGCGCCCGGGATCGGCGCAGCGATTTTCTGCAGTGACTTGGCCAGTTCCGGTTCGACCTCGACCATGCTGTTGATGTTCATCTGCTTGGCGTCGAACTGGGTGGTGCCGAACACCAGGCGCGGGAATTTTTGCGTCATCGCGTCAAGTTCGCTGGCGCAGGCATCGCTCAGCTTGGGCACCTCGCCACCGAAGGCGGCGATCACCTGATTGTCCTCCTGATTGCGCCCGGACAGGCGCTGCGCGAGGCCGCGGATATCGAGATAACCAGTGAAGTGGCCATCGTAGCCATTCTTCTGGTCCAGGTCGGCCAGTGCATTGCCAGACGCCAGCGAGGCTTCCGGCAGGGTCAGACCGAGCTGCGCGTTGACGCGCGCCTCATCGGCCTTGGCTGGAAGCACGGTGGCAACCAGGAAGTTGCCCACCGGACCGAACACCACCGCAGCCTTGTCGTTGGCGAACTGCCACAGGGTGTGCTCGCCGACCTTGCGCGTGGCGAGTTGCTTGCCGGCACGTCCCTCGATGCGCTTGACCGCCTCGCCGAACTTGGCGGCGTCGACCAGTTCCATACGGTAAACAGGCAGCAGGCCATAGCCGTAGATCGCAAAGCGGCCCTCGGCTTTCATGCCGATCTCTTCCATGCCGCCGACCGACGCCATCTTGCCGATCTCGGGCAGAGCAGCGCGCGCCCATTCGCCGAATTCGCCCTCGATCTTCTGCATCTCCGGATCATTGGCCATATCGGTGTAGATCTGCTCGATGCTGACGCCGTACATGTTCAGCCAGGCATCGATCACGGCCTTGCTGGTCGGCGTACGGTTCGCGAACACATAAGGCGTATCAGCCGGCACGTAGGCGAGCGGATCGGTGGCGGCTTCGTCCTTGCCGCATCCGGCAAGCGTGGCGGCGATCAGTGCCGCAAGCAGGGCGCGGCGGGTGTGCACGAACATGGGTGACTCCTGGGTGGGTGACGTATGAAAGTGTGACGCGCAAGCATGCCGGGCCGCGCGTTCGTTGTGCGCGTCGGGCGCAGGCAATTTCGGGATAAACGGACGAGCGGCGGCCTTGAGGACATCCGGCGGCGCGTGTGAAGACGCGCGGATCAGCCGCCGGCCATCTGGAATGTCGCCCAGGCGAGCAACAGGCGCAATACGAAGAGCATCAGCACCGCTATCGCCGGCGACAGGTCGAATGGCCCGACTGGCGGAACATGACGACGCACGCGGTTGACCAGCGGCGAGGCCAGGCGATCGGTCAGGAACACGAAGGAAGTGCCGGCTCGCGGTTGGAACAGCGTGAACAGGGCCGACAGGACGATCAGT
>CAZUYG010001023.1:0-1524 GCA_964624265.1 uncultured Candidatus Odyssella sp. | reverse complement strand
GCCCTTCGGAGAGCAGCGGCGGGTAGCCGCTCTGCCGGAACCGCCCCGATGCGAAGCTCCATTCGATGGCGATGGAGACCGGGCGGTGGATCGGCTCGCCCGGCACCGTGCCCGAATACGACCAGTTGCCCTGGATGAACCGCTCGGCTTCCGACGGCTCGCCGCAGGCCGCGATGCCGGTTTCGGCGCCGAGCGCGACCGCGAGCAGCAGCGCGGCCGAGCGGGCTTTCACTTCTTGGTCCCGAATTGATCCCAGAACGCCTTTTGGATGTGCTCGAACGTTTGCGTTCCGGTGGCGAGCCACTGCTTCAGCAGCGCCTCGGGCTCGGTGCCGGCCATGGCCTTCATCATGCGCTCGCGCAGCGCATCCATCACCTCGCGCTGGAGCGGCCCGAAATCGGGCAGGCCGAGAAATGCGCGCGCCTCTTCCGGCGTGCAATCGATGTTGACCGTGACCTTCATGGCGGCGCCCGCTTCGCAGATGACGCGCGAATCCTACGAGACTTGCGGCCCTCGCGAAAGCGGGTGGAGAGGGCTCCCGGCCCGGCCGTTCCCTATCGCCCGCCCAGCGCGCGGAAGATTTTTTGTCCGGCGCGGCCGGTTTCGGGCCAGCCCAGCGCGCGCTCTGCGGCGCGGATCGCCGCGCGGCTCTGCTCGCCGATCTTGCCGTCGGCCTCGCCGGTGAGATGCCCGCGCGCGATCAAGAACTTTTGGAGCTGCAGCCGTTCGGCGCGCGAGAGCCCCGGGTCGTCGGTGGGCCACGGCGAGCGGAAGCCGGGCAGTCCCATGATCCGGTCGGCCAGGTGCGAGATCGCGAGCGCGTAGGATTCGGCGTGATTGTAGGCGTAGATCGCGTCGAAATTCGCGAAGACGAGGAAGCCGGGGCCGGCGGCGCCAGCCGGCAGCAGGAGCCCCGCGGGCGGACCGGCGCCGAGCGGCCTGCCGTCGGCGCGCACGATGCCGCGCGCGGCCCACGACGCGAGCGGCATGCGGTTGCGCCGGCCCTGCGGCCCCGCATAGCCGGCCGGCACCTTCACCTCGATCATCCACGGCGCGCCGGTCTGCCATTTCGACCGGCGCAAATAGTTCGCCGTGGAGGCGAGCGCATCGGGCACCGAGGCGATGAGATCGCGCCGCCCGTCGCCGTCGAAATCGACCGCGAGGCGCTGATAGACGCTCGGCATGAACTGCGTCTGCCCGAACGCGCCGGCCCAGGAGCCGCGCAGCCGCTCGAGCGCGAAATCGCCACGCTGCACGAGCGCGAGCGCCGCCATCAGCTCGCTGCGCCAGAAATTCGCGCGGCGTCCGCCGGCGCAGGCCAGCGTGGCGAGCGCGTGGGGCAGGAAATGATCGCCCATCTCGCGCCCGTAATTCGATTCGACGCCCCACACCGCGACGACGATATGGCGGTCGACGCCGAAGCGGCGCTCCGCCTCGGCGAGCGCGCGTGCGTGGCGCTGCAGGAGCGCGCGGCCGTCGCGGATGCGCTCGTCGTCGACGAGGAACGCCATGTAGTCCCAGATC
>CAZUYG010001022.1:0-1529 GCA_964624265.1 uncultured Candidatus Odyssella sp. | reverse complement strand
TCACTGTCGTGGATCTGCGGGCGCCAGTCGGCGGCCAGCGGCCGGCTGTTCTTGCCGTACCAGAACATCGAGGTGAGGGGCGCCACGCCCATGCGCGCGATGTCGGCGCGCGGATACAGCGCGCATTCGATGTCCATGACGACGTTGCCGGACTTGGCGGCGAGCATGCGGAACGCGCCGGTGATGCTCGGCCCGTCCATCAGCGCGTGGATCGCGATGGCGTTCGGCACGCCGGCGACCGGCGCCAGCCAGAATTTCGTGAACCGCGGAAATTCCTCGGGCTTCGGCATCGCGGTGTCGATCGCGATGCCGCGCGCCGAGAGCCCGTATTGGTCGAGCGCCCCGGAACTGCGGAAATAGGCGGCGCCGAGGAACGCCAGCCAATCGGTCTTCGGCGGCGCCATGATCCGGAATCCGGCGAAGCCGAGGTCGCGCGGCAGCTTCTCGTCCCAGCGCTCGCGGGTGAAGCTGAAGAAATCGGGCGAGTAAAGGATCTCGCGCGCTTCGCCGCCTTCCACCGCGTAGATCGAAACCGGCTGCTTGAACCATTTCCCGAGGTGAAAGAACTGCACCGGAAACGGGCCGCCGCCTTCGGCCCAGAGCGCGCGGGCCGGATTGAAGCGGATCGTGTTGTGATCGTCGTAGTCCAACCGGTCGAGCACGTCGGCGGCGCGCGCGGCCGGATCGGCGAAGGGGGCGGCGGCGAGGCGCTTCGCCTCGGCCTTGAGCCGCTCGAAACTGAACGGCTGCGGCGGTCCGAGTCGCAATCCGGTGCCGGTCTGGGCTCGGGTGATGCCGGCGAAGCCGGTCAGGACGGGAAGGGAGCAGGCGGCCGCGATGACGGAGCGGCGCGAGGGGCCGGTCGGCATGTCGTTGATGTCCCTGGAGCGGTGGGCAAAGGCGTCAGTTGCCCGGGAGCGCGCCATGGATGCCGCGAAACGCGGCCAAGCTCAAGGCGGCGAATGGCGCACCCCCGGCCGCGCGGCCGGCCTACATCCGCGGATCGGCACGTGCCGCCGCCGGGGCCGGGATCTCGCCGTTCCAGAAGCGCAGGTTGAGGCGCGTCATCAGGCTGGCATGCGCTTCCTCGAGGCAGGACCGCACCGAGGGCGCGCCGACGATCCCGCGTCCGGTCCAGTGCCCGAACACGCCGATCGTCTCCTTGCGCCGCGCCGTCTCGTCAGCGACCTGCGAGACGCAGCCCTGCACCGCGTGCTGCGCGGCGCCCGCCAGCCGCAACGCCGCTTTCTCGTCTTCGTGGCGCAGCACGTCGAGCGCGCGCGCGAGGTCGCGCGCGATCGCGGCGTCCGCGCTGCGGTCCACGCCCCGTGCGCTGGCGCGCACGGGCCCGGCCACCCGGCCGGTGTCTTCGGGAAGACGCGGCGGGCCGAAGCGATCCTGATGCACCGGCAGCAGCGCCGTTTCGGCGCCGCTGCGGATGCCGATCCGCGCCGCGTCGCCGAGCGCGCGGCGGGCCACCGAAATGCGTACCGCCGTCATGTCGCGCACGCTCGCGAACTGCGCGAGGC
>CAZUYG010001021.1:0-1533 GCA_964624265.1 uncultured Candidatus Odyssella sp. | reverse complement strand
TCATCACGCTGGCGGCGGCCATTTGGGGCGTGCCCGTCACCGCCGCGGCCCTCGACGCCATCGAGGCGCTGCACGATCCGACCCCCGAGGACATCTTCGACGAGCTCGTGAAAGGCATGGTGCCGTGACGTTCACCTCGTCCGCCGCCCTCGTCGGGCACCTCGTCGCCGCTTGGGCCGATCGCCGCCGCGCGCTCGGCATCAAGCAACGCGAGCTCGACGACAAGGCCGGATTCACCGACGGCCTTTGCGAGAAATACGAGGCCGGCGTGCGCGTGCCGTCGGTGCAGGCGCTGACGTGGTGGGCCGATGCGCTGGGCGTGAAGCTCGGCATCGCTGTGTGCGGTCACAGCCTGCCCGATCGCATGCGGCAAAGGGGCATCGCGCTCGCGCATTTGTCCAATGGCCGCAGCGTGAGCCAGACCGCACGAATGCTCGGCATCCCGAAGCAAACCGTGAGCTACTGGCTGAAGCGGGTCCAACGATTGGACGAGAAGGAAAACGCATGTCAGCCCATCGCATCGCGGGGTCGGACTACGCCTCCCAGCGCGACCGCAAGCTCAGGATCGAGCGCCAGCGGCGCGCCGAACGCGAAGCCATCCGCGCCAACGGCGGCACCGACACCGCTGCGGCGCCCGTCACAGCCTGCCCGCCGCAGGAAGCGGTCGGCGCCCTCCACTTCGGCCAGCGCGCTGGCCTGAAAGCTGGATACCGTCATGCCTCAAAACGACGATTCCCGGCCGGCTGACGTGTTTCATGATTTCGCGACAAACAAAAAAATTAACCGCACCACATCAACGCGATAGGCTGCGAAATGGGAAACAATGTGCCTATTGACAGAAAACATTCTTCAGATATGAGCGAAGCGGCCTCCTCGCGCGCGGCAACCGTTCCCAAGAAGAAGAACGGCGCTCCTCACGGCAACAAGAACGCAGTCAGACTCAACCTCAAAGCACGCGCCGCACTCGATCTCCTCGCCGAACAGAGAACCCTCACCGTCGAGCGAGCTTGCGAGCTTGCACAGTGTTCACGGTCAACGCTCTACTACGCAATCAATTCTGAGGCCGGGCAAGCCCACATCGCCTCGCTCATCAAGCGAAAGCGCAAAGGCCTCGAAGTCATCGACGCTCACCACACCCTCGCCGACCTCATGCGCAACGGTGAGAGCGAATACATCCGCAATGACATTGCGAAGGACGTGCTCGCTCAGGCTGGGGTGCGCGACAGGCTTGATGTTGGAGCGCGACCGGCAGCAACCGGCGGCGTGCGCATCACGTTCATCAGTTCAGCAGCGCAACCCGGTGCAACGGCTGTGCAGATCGACGTGGACACAGCGCAAACGTCAAGCAAATCAGAGGGATGACCAATGTCACGCAATCCCTTGGATAGGGGGCGGGCCTCGAGGAAACGACGCCGCGGCGGCGACCGGGGGTCAAAAACGGGCCGCGCGACCTCGGCCGCCCGCTCCGCCACGGAACATTCCTCTGAAAGTGCTTCGAGGAAATCGGTGAGGTCGGAATTCGGGAAAATTTCC
>CAZUYG010001020.1:0-1533 GCA_964624265.1 uncultured Candidatus Odyssella sp. | reverse complement strand
CCGCCGCCTGCGGCTCGGCGCCGCCCTCGAGCCGGTAGGTGCCCTCCGGCAGCGCGGCGGCGAGGCCCGCGATGCGCCAGATGTCGGCCGCTTCCGCCGCGCGGCCCGCCAGCACCCGCGACGCGGTTCCGTTCGCCCCCGGCAGCGCCAGCGCCTCGCCGGCCTTGCCCTTGAAGCCCTGCGCCTTCACCCAACCGGCGATGGCGGGCGGCTGGCCCTTGAGCCAGGCCTCGAGCTCGCTCTCGGCGAGGACGGTGACGGGAACGGCCGATGCCGGATCGGCCTCGATCAGCTGGAAGCGTTCGGTCATGGGGAAAGCAAAGTGAAGGGAACAGGAGCCGGGGAGCCGGGGAGAAGCAAGAAAGGACGTTAAACCAAGGAGCGCGCGGAGGACACAGCGGAAGAAGATTCCGTGGCGCGCCGCTGGCGCGCAATTCTTGCTTCTTCCCGGCTCCCCGGCTCGTGTTCACCTGCCTTTGCCGCCGCGCGGAAGGGCTTGCCAGCGAGGGCGGGGTTGCGCATGTCTCGGGCCGGCGCGGAGGGGACGATGGCGCAATACACGCTCTGGATCGGCAACAAGAACTATTCCTCGTGGTCGTTGCGCGGCTGGCTGATGTGCAAGCTGGCGGGCATCGATTTCGACGAAGTGCTGGTGCGGCTCGACGAGCCCGACCGCTGGGGGCGCATGCGCCAGTTCACCCCCTCGGGCCGCGTGCCGACGCTCAAGGATGGCGATGCGGGCGGCACGCCCGTCGTCGTCTGGGATTCGATGGCGATCGGCGAATACCTCGCCGAGCGCTTTCCCGCGCGGAAGCTGTGGCCCGCCGATCCGCGTGCCCGCGCGCTGGCGCGCGCGGTTTCGGCCGAGATGCATTCGGGCTTCGTGGCGCTGCGCAGCCAGCTGCCGATGAACATGCACCGCACCAAGGCGCCGCCCGCCTGGGACGCCGACGCGCAGCGCGACATCGATCGCGTGCAGGAAATCTGGCGCACCTGCCGCCAGGCGCACGGCGCGGGCGGGCCGTATCTGTTCGGCGCGCTCACGCTCGCCGACTGCTTCTACGCGCCGGTGGTGAGCCGGTTCACGACCTATCGCGTGCCGATGGACGGCGCCGCCTCCGCCTATTGCGAGGCGATGTGGGAATGGCCGGCGCTCGACGCTTGGCGCGAAGCCGCGCTCCGGGAGCCGTGGCTGATCGAGAGAGACGAGGCGATTTGATGCGCAGCGCATCGCTTGCGTCCATCCTTCGAGGCCCGCCCTAAGCAGGGCGGGCACCTCAGGATGAGGCCCATTTTGCTCGAACAAACAAGCCTCATCCTGAGGTGCCGCGCCTCTTGGCGCGGCCTCGAAGGATGGTCGCAAGCGAAGCGCTGCCACGGTCACTGCCTCTCCGATGGTGCGCCCCGCGCGGCGCGCGCCGCGCGGGGCCTTGCGTCCGCTACTGCCCGATCGCCTTGCGGGCCTGGGCGACCATGTCGGTCAGCCCCAGCTCCCCGTAGACCGGCTGGACGGCCTTCTGGAACGGCGCGGTG
>CAZUYG010001019.1:0-1535 GCA_964624265.1 uncultured Candidatus Odyssella sp. | reverse complement strand
CAAGCCGGGCGACCGCGTGTTCCACGACAAGTTCGGCTACGGCACCGTGCGCGCCGCCGAAGGTGAGAAACTAACGATCAAGTTCGACCACACCGGCGAGAAGAAGGTGGTGGCGGGCTTTGTGAGGAGGGGATGAAACACGCCACTTGGTATTTCGATTTCGTCTCGCCTTACGCCTATCTGCAGTCGCGGATGCTGCACAAATTCGCGGGCAAGGCGGCGATCGCGATGAAGCCGGTGCTGTTCGCGGGGCTGCTCGCGCACTCGAAGAATCTCGGACCGGCGGAGATCCCGTCGAAGCGGGTCTGGACCTACCGCTTCTGCACCTGGTTCGCGCGCGACCACGGGATTCCGTTCAAGATGCCGCCGCGCCATCCGTTCAATCCGCTGAAGCCGCTTCGCCTCGCGATCGCGCAGGGCGCCCCGCCCGAGGTCGTGCATGCGATCTTCGATTTCATCTGGGCCGAGGGCCGCGATCCCGCCGATCCGGTCGAATGGAACGCGCTCGGCACGCGGCTCGGCATTGCCGATCCCGATGCGGCCATCGAGGCGCCGGCGGTGAAGGACGCGCTACGCGCCAACACAGAGGCGGCGATCGCGGCCGGCGTGTTCGGCGTGCCGAGCATCGTCGTCGGCGGCGAGGTGTTCTGGGGCGTCGACGGAACCGATTTCGCGCTCCAGTATCTCGACAATCCCGCGCTGCTGCGCGATCCGGAATTCCAGCGCGTCTCGAAGCTGCCCGCGGGCGCCGAGCGGAAGCGGTAAGTGAAATGAACAGGAGCCGGGGAGCAGGGGAGGATATTTCTTGCGCGCCTTTGGCGCGCGAACGTTCTTCTCCCCGGCTCCCCGGCTCCTGTTCGATTTCTTTCGAAAGAGCCTGACGGATGTGGACGATCAGCGTCGTCGTGCCGGGAGAGGCGGCGGGCTTGTTTCAGCTCGCGCTGGAGCCGCTGTGCGTGGCGGTCGCCGCGGAAATTCATGGGCCGCACTGGCGCGTCACCGGCTATTGCGATGAGCCGCCCGACGCCGGCGCGCTGGAGACGGCGCTGGACGTGGCGGCGGCCGGCGCGGGGATCGCGCCGCCGCGGCCAATGCTGGCCGAACTGCCGGCGACCGACTGGCTCGCCGAGAACCGCAAATCGTTCCCGCCGGTCCGCGTCGGCCGGTTCTACATTCATCGCACGCATCACGATCGCCCGCCCGCCGGGGGCCGCATCGCCATCCGCCTCGATGCGAGCCTCGCCTTCGGCTCCGGCACGCACGCCTCGACGCAGGGCGTGCTGCTGGCGCTCGACGCGCTCGCGCGGCGGCGGCGCTTCCGCCGCATTCTCGATCTCGGCACCGGGTCCGGCATTCTCGCGATCGCTGCCGCCAAGCTGTGGCCCGCGCGCATCGTCGCGACCGACATCGAACCCAATTCCGCGCGGATGACGCGCGAGAACGCCGCCGCGAACGGCGTGGCGCCGCGAATTTCCGCCCATGTCGGGCCGGGCTTGCGCGCCGTGCCGCGCGGGGGCCGCGGAAACCGGGCGCGG
>CAZUYG010001018.1:0-1537 GCA_964624265.1 uncultured Candidatus Odyssella sp. | reverse complement strand
GAGGTGTGGCCCGGCGTATGGACCGCCTCCATCGTCCAGCCGGCACCCTCGACGACATCGCCATGTGCGAGCTGCCGGTCGGGTGCGAACGCCATGTCGCCGCCTTCCTCCACCTTGGCGCCCTGCTCGTGCCTGCCGCGGCCGTGCGGCCCGCAGCCCCACACCGGTGCGCCGGTCGCGTGCTGCAGCGGCCGCGCGAGCGGCGAATGGTCGATGTGGGTGTGCGTGACCAGGATGTGGCTCACGCTTTCGCCGCGCAGCGCGTCGAGAATTGCCTGGAGATGGCTTTCGATCATCGGACCGGGATCGATGACGGCGACCTTGCCGCGTCCGACGACGTAGGTGCCGGTGCCCTGGAACGTGAACGCGCCCGGGTTCGGCGCCACGATGCGGCGGATCAGCGGCGAGACTTCGCGCGCTTCGCCGGGCGGAAAATCGGGAGAGCGATTGAACGGAATCTCGACGGGCATGATGTGCTCACGAAGTCGCGGTGCGCGGACCGAACAGGATGATCGCCCCGCCGGCAAGCGCCACCGCGCCGCCGATCAGGTCCCAGCGGTCCGGCCGCGCGCCCTCGACGGCCCAGAGCCAGATCAGCGACGCGATCAGATAGACGCCGGCATACGCCGCATAGGCGCGGCCGGCGAAATCGGCCTCGATCCGCGTCAGCAGGTACGCGAAGGCGGCGAGCGACAGCGCGCCCGGGATCAGCCAGAGCGGCGAATGGCCGAGCCGGAGCCAGGCCCAGAACGCGTAGCAGCCGGCGATTTCGGCGAAGCCGGCGAGGAGATAGATCGCGAAGGCGCCGGCCGAGGGCATCGCGTCAATCGAGCCGCGCCACGATCTTGCCGAACACGTCGCGGCCGCGCAGGCGCTCGATCGCGGTCGGAAAATCCTCGAGCCTGATCACCGTGTCGATCACGGGTTTCAGGCCCGCCGCCATCTTCTGCAGCGAGTCCCTGCAATTCAGCACCGTCGAGCCGAACGAGCCGATGATACGGAGCTGCTGCTGGAAGATCGTGTAGAGATTCGTCTCCGCGCTGATGCCGCTTGTCGAGCCGCAGGTGACGAGCCGCCCGCCGCGCTTCAGCGAGAGCAGGGAGCCGGCCCAGGTATCGGGGCCGACATGTTCGAACACGACGTCGACGCCCTTCTTGCCGGTGATCTTGCGCACCGCGCCCTCGAAGCGCTCCTCGCGGTAATTGATCACGTGGTCGGCGCCGAGCGCCTTGGCCTTGGCGATCTTGTCGGCGCTGCCGACGGTGGTGATGACCGTGGCGCCGGCGAGCTTCGCCATCTTGATCGCGGCGGTGCCGATGCCGCTGCCCCCGGCGTGGACGAGGATCGTCTCGCCGCGCTGGAGCTTCGCATTGTCGAACAGCATGTGCTGCACGGTGCCGAAGGTCACGGTCGTGCACGCGGCGTCGACCGGGCTCACGAGCGACGGCACGGGGATCAGGCGGTTCGCGGGCACGACGAGGCGCTCGCGCGCCATGCCGTCGATGTGGAAGCCCATGATGCCCGAGATGCTCTCGCA
>CAZUYG010001017.1:0-1540 GCA_964624265.1 uncultured Candidatus Odyssella sp. | reverse complement strand
GGGAACGCGGCGCACCACGTCGTCGGCATCGCTTGCGAGATTGACCGCGCGGACATTGTGCTCGCCCCCAACGGCGATGACCTGCGCCGCGTGCGGCACGATGGGGCTGGTCCCGTGCTGCACCTTGCCGAGAACGACGCGGCCTTCCTTTCCGGCCGCGCTCAGCGACTCGAGCCAGGGGCGATCGAAGCCGGGCGCGGCGCGCTGGCCCGAGGTGGGGAAAATGATGTCGAGGCCGATGACCGTGGCGCCGCCGGCCCGCAAGGCGTCGACGACGCGCGCCAGCTCGGGCGTCCACAGTGCGCTCGGCGAGCCGGCGAAGGGGGGGCGCCGGTAGGTCTCCTCGTCGAAAGCCACGATGGCCACGGGCGAAGGCGCCGGCGCCGGAGCGGCGATCCGCGCACGCAGCCAGAACAGCGCGTCGATCGAGAGCGGACCGAGCCGCGTCAGCGGCGGGACGGCGGTAAGAGCAGTTGCCGCCGCGGCCACGAGCACCGCGACGAGAAATCGGATTTGAGCCTTTCGCATTCCGCTCAGAGAGGCGGCAGGCGCAGGAGCCGGCCGAGCGCCGCGATCGTTCCCGGTACCGCGGTCTCGTGCACGGCGAACAGCAGCGACCGCGGCTGCGACGCCGGGCCCCAGCGCGCGCGATAGAGGCCGCCGGGCACGAGCGCACGGCCGGAAGCCGCAAGATCGGCGCGGCCCGGCGCGCTGCTGGAGCCGCGCGGCACTTCGACGGCGATCGCCTCGCCGTCCGCGTCGAGGCGTTCGATCGTCACCGTCCCCCCGCCCGGCAGCTCGACGATCGGCGACGCGCCGAACAGCACGTTGCGCACGCGAATTTCGCGGCCGAGCGAGCGCGTGGCTTCGCGCGAGAGCTTGGCCGGGGCGCGGAACACCATCACGGCGGAGTGCTGGCCCTCGTCGGGCCCGAGGCGCAGCGCGGAGCCCGAGCATTTCACGCGCTCGCGCTCCAGCGTGCCGCCCGCGACCGCGCTGTTCTCGCGCCCGATCGTCACCGTCCCGCCCCGGATCGTTTCGCGCCAGCACGAGCGCAGATAGCTCACGACCATCCGCCGGCCGGCGCCGAGCTCGATCGTTTTTCCGGCCGAGACATATTCGAAGCGCTCGACGCCGACGCCCGAATCCGCCTCCTCGACGAGCGCGTCCTGGGCATGCGCTGCTGCCGCCGAACCTGCCAGCGCGGCGGCGAGGGCCAGGGTTGTCACTGTTCCGGTTCGCGAGGATCGAAATCTGTCCCGCGTACCCGAACGTCTGCGTCGGAACTCTCGCCGCCCGCGGTTCATCGCGAGAATCGCTTTCCGCCGAGAAGGCCAGCGCCTGCCAGCGTCACGCTGCCATCGTCGTTGAGGCGGGCCGAATAACAGCGACGCTGGCCGCCGTCGACTTGCTCGATCGTGGCGCATGCTTGCGTTCCCTCGATCGACCATGTGCCACGCCTCGTCTCGCCAGAATAGGCCCCGGTGCTGCCGACGCGAAGCCGATCGACGTCCAGGGAGGGCGCATCGTGTTCGACGAC
>CAZUYG010001016.1:0-1541 GCA_964624265.1 uncultured Candidatus Odyssella sp. | reverse complement strand
GTTCTTGAACGAAAGCCACGTGCCGCGGTCGGCGAGCGCATAGGCGTTCATCGCGGCGGCGGTGTTGAGCGTCGGGCCCATGCCGGAACCGGTTTCGCGGTACCAGCTACCCTTGCCGGCGGCGACGTCGATGCCGGCGGCCTTCCAGAAACGCAGCTCGGCGGCGTGCGTTCCGCTCCGGTCGCCGCGCGAGGCGAACGGCGCTTTGGCGGCGGCGATCTTTTTCAGCGCGCCGATCGTGTCCTTCGATCCCTTCACCCCGGCCGGATCCGCCGATGGGCCGACAATGATGAAATCGTTGTACATCACCTCGCGGCGATCGACGCCGTAGCCCTCGGCGACGAACTTCAGCTCCGCCGCGCGGTCATGCACGAACACCACGTCGGCGTCGCCGCGCCGTCCCATGTCGAGCGCCTGGCCGGTGCCCTGCGCGACGACGCGGACCTTGATGCCGGTCTTCTGCTCGAACAGCGGCAGGATGTGCTTGAACAGGCCCGATTGCTCCGTCGAGGTCGTCGAAGCGACGACGATGGATCGGTCTTGCGCAACCGCCGGCGCGGCCAGCGTGAGCGCGGCGGCGGCCGCAAATCCGATGAAATCTCTACGAAACATCTTCGTCTCCCTTCGTTTCGAACCGGGTCGCTCAAATGGGCAACTCGCCCCGAATGAACGCCGCGGCCTCAGGCGATTTCGGCGCGGTGAAAAAGTCGCCGGCCGGCGCGTGCTCGACGATGCGGCCGCGATGCAGGAACACAATCTCGTCGGCGAGGCGTCGCGCCTGCCCGAGGTCGTGGGTCGTCATCACGATCTTGGTCCCGGACTGGTGCATCGCTTGCACGATCGCCTCGACGAGGCGTGTCGCGGCCGGGTCGAGGCTGGCCGTCGGCTCGTCGAGAAAAAGCACGGCCGGATCGAGCGCCCAGGCCCGCGCCAGCGCCACGCGCTGCTGCTCGCCGCCCGAAAGGCGGCGGGCGGGGCGGGCCGCGAGATGGGCGAGGCCGACCGCCGCGAGGCGCTCGAGCGCGACGGCGCGCCGCTCGGCCGCGCCGATGCCGGCGAGCTTCAGCCCGTACTCGACGTTGCCGCGCACGCTCCGGCGCAGCATCACAGGCCGTTGAAACACCATGGCGTCGGGCCGCCCGCGGCCGGTCGCGCCCTCCCAAGCGATCGTGCCCGCGCCGGGGCGCAGCAGCCCGTGGCAAAGCCGCAGCAGCACGCTCTTGCCGGCCCCGTTCGGGCCGAGGATCACGGTGCGCGTTGCTGCTCGCAGAGTCAGCGAAATGCGGTCGAGGATCGTCACGCGGCCCGCCGCGAACGAAACGTCGCGCAGCGCGAGCGGCAGCGGCGAGGGGCGGGCGTGCACCGCGGTCAACCGTAGCGCGCCTGCGCCACCGCCTTCATCGCGCTTGCGGCGGCGTTGATGAGCACGATGAGCGCGATCAGCACGATGCCGAGGCCGAGCGCCAGCGGCAGGTCGCCCTTGCTGGTCTCGAGCGCGATCGCGGTGGTCATCACGCGCGTGACGCCGTCGATGTTGCCGC
>CAZUYG010001015.1:0-1543 GCA_964624265.1 uncultured Candidatus Odyssella sp. | reverse complement strand
ATCGAAAGGCGCGCGAGCATCAGAGCCTTCGGTGGTTCACGCGGCGGCGCGGCAAAAGGAAAAACAACGGCGGCGCGCGGCACCGCGCGGCCTCGGCAGCCGCCAATTCGGATCGCGCCGGTGGCGCAAGAGTTCGTCCTCCGGCCGGTTCACCCGATCCTCCGCGAACCTCCGCGGCTCCGCGTGAACCGCGCCCGCTCAGAACAGCCAATCGACCTGGCGGCGGACCCAGCTGCGCCTGTCCGGCGCCGCCGGTGGCCGCTCGACCGGGCGCTTCTCGACCAGCTCGTAGGTGTCGAAATACCACTCGCTGGAGGGGTAGTTGTGGCCGAGCACGGCGGCCACGCGGCGCGCCTCGTCGGTGAGGCCCAGCGCCGTGTAGCTCTCGGTCATCCGGTGCAGCGCCTCGGGCACCTGGCGGCTGGTCTGGAACTTGTCGACGACGATCCTGTAGCGGTTGACCGCGGCGAGATAGCGGCCGTGCCGCTGATACCAGCGGCCCACGTCCATCTCGTGGCCGGCGAGGTGGTCCTGCACGAGGATGATCTTGTTGCGCGAATCCTGCGCGTAGCGCGAATCGGGGAAGCGCTTCACCACCTCGTCGAAGGCCTTCAGCGCTTCTTCGGACGGCGTCTGGTCACGCTTCACGTCGCGGACCTGCTCGAAGTAGCAGAGCGCCTTCAGATAATAGGCATAGGCGATGTCGCGGTGGCTCGGATGCAGCCGGATGAAGCGGTTGAGCGCCGAAACCGCCGTCTCGTACTCGCGCTCCTTGTAATAGGAATACGCGGCCATCAGCTGGGCGCGGCTGGCCCAGGTGGAATAGGGGTGCTGGCGGTCCACCTCGTTGTAGAATCGCGCGGCGTCCTTGTATTTCTCCGCTTCGAGCAGATCGGTGGCCCGGTTGTAGAGATCCTCCACCGAGCCCTCGATGACGATATCTTCCTCCTTGGGCGTGCTGCTGCAGGCGGCGACGCCGAGCATGGCGGCCAAGGCGAGGGGAACGGCGGCGCGCCCGAACAGGCGGCGTGCGAAGGACTTCATCGCGAAAACGACCCCGGAGAGGTGAAGCGGATAAGTCGCTTTTTAGCATGGGGCCGCGCTGCGAGGCGAGCCTTCAAGCGAACGCGTCCGAGCCGTATTTGCCGCGCTCCCGTTCCGCCTCGTCGTCGAGTGCAGGGCCGAAACCGCGCGCCGGGTTGTCCATAAGATCGGGTTCGCCGATGCCGAGCCACTTGCCGAGATGGTCCGTCAGGCGCTCCGGTCCGGCCGCCCGCACGGCGGCGACGAGCGCCGCCCCCGTTTTGGGGCCGAGATCACCATCCACCGCGAGCGGCCGGTCGGCGAAGCCGAAGATGCGGTTCGCGTCGTTGAGCGCGCCCTGCAATGCCGCAACGTCTTCGCGACGCGGCCTTGCGGCCGAGGCACGGCGCGGCGCGACGCCGCCATCGGCGGCGCGACCTAGGGAGCCGCTGCTGCGCTGAGAGACCTCTGGCGCCTCCTCCGGGCCGGCCTCGCCCGTGGCGCGGGCCTCGAGCCCGCG
>CAZUYG010001014.1:0-1543 GCA_964624265.1 uncultured Candidatus Odyssella sp. | reverse complement strand
CTGCGTGACGCCCGTCATGTTGGCGCCGGGCCGGCTGAGGCAGGCGACGAAGCCGAGCCGCACGGGATCGCCGCCGATCAGGAACACGACCGGCCGCGCGCCGGCCGCCGCCTTGACGGCCAGGGCGGCCGGTTCGCTCATCGCCGCGCTCACCGCGACGTCGCGCTGGATCAGCTCGGCCGCCAGCGACGGAAGGCGATCGTAGCGGCCGTCGGCCCAGCGATAGTCGATCGCGACATTGCGTGTCGGGCTGTATCCGGCTTCCTCGAGACCGCCGAGAAACGCATTCGTGTAGGGCGCGAAAGGCCGGGCCGAAGCGGGGTTGAGGAAGCCGATCGCGGGCGTCGCGCGCGGGTTCGGCCGGGCCACGCCCGGCCAGAGCGCCGCGCCGCCGAGCAGCGCCGTGAATCTCCGCCGGCCGAGCCGGCCGAGGCGTTCACGCGGCGGCTGTGCCCTTGCCGAAGTGATCGCGCGGTCCTCCATCGGCCAAAGCTATCGACCGGCGCTCCCTTGCGTCAATCGTGGGGACGGCCGACGCAAGCCGGCGCGCTCAACCCCGTCCCATCTTCGCGAGGCGCAGCCGCAGCGCGTTGAGCTTGATGAAGCCTTCGGCATCGCGCTGGTTGTAGGCGCCGGCGTCTTCCTCGAACGTCACGTGCTTCAGGCTGTAGAGCGATTTCGGCGACTTGCGGCCGGCCACGATGACGTTGCCCTTGTAGAGCTTGAGGCGCACCGTGCCTTCCACATGCTCCTGGCTCCTGTCGATCAGGGCTTGCAGCATCTCGCGCTCCGGGCTGTACCAGAAGCCGTAATAGATCAGCTCCGCATAGCGCGGCATGATGTCGTCTTTGAGATGCGCCGCGCCGCGGTCGAGCGTGATCGATTCGATCGCGCGGTGCGCGGCGTGGAGGATCGTGCCGCCCGGCGTCTCGTACACGCCGCGCGACTTCATGCCGACGAAGCGGTTCTCGACGAGATCGATGCGGCCGATGCCGTTGGCCTTGCCGAGCTCGTTGAGCTTCGTGAGCAGCGTCGCCGGCGACATGCGCTTGCCGTCGATGCACACCGGATCGCCCTTCTCGAATTCGATCTCGACATAGGTGGCCTTGTCGGGCGCGGCCTCGGGCGCGATCGTGCGCTGATAGACCATCTCGTCCGGCTCGTGCCACGGATCCTCGAGCACTTTGCCTTCGGAGGAGGAGTGCAGCAGGTTCGCGTCCACCGAGAACGGCGCCTCGCCGCGCTTGTCCTTGGCGATCGGAATCTGGTGCTTCTCGGCGAAGTCGATGAGCGTCGTGCGCGAGGTGAGCTCCCATTCGCGCCACGGCGCGATCACCTTGATGTTCGGCTCGAGCGCGTAATAGGTCAGCTCGAAGCGCACCTGGTCGTTGCCCTTGCCGGTGGCGCCGTGCGCCACCGCGTCGGCCATCGTCTCGCGCGCGATCTCGATCTGGCGCTTGGCGATCAGCGGGCGCGCAATCGAGGTTCCCAGAAGATACACGCCCTCGTAGAGCGCGTTGGCGCGGAACATCGGGAACACGAA
>CAZUYG010001013.1:0-1544 GCA_964624265.1 uncultured Candidatus Odyssella sp. | reverse complement strand
GCGCGCGGCACGTTGTCCACCGCGCTGTACGCGCTGATGACCGTGGGGAAGAAGACGCCGAGCGCGATCGTGGCCACTTTCGACGACTCGCCGATGCCGAACCACAGGATGAACAGCGGTAGCAGCGCGATTTTCGGGATCGGGAACAGCGCCGCCGTGATCGGGATGCCGATCGCGCGGGCCACCGAGAAAATGCCCATCGCGAGGCCGACCGCGAGCCCCGCCGCCGTGCCGAAAAGCCAGCCAAGCCCGATGCGGAACAGCGATTCGCCGAGATGGACGCCGAGCCTGCCCGACGCGGCGAGCTCGTACAGCGCCCGCGCCACCGCGGCCGGCGAGGGCATGATGGCGCCCGACAGGAGCCCCGTGGACGACGCCGCCTGCCAGAGCGCGACGATCGCGGCGAAAGCGAGCCACGAGGCCCAGCGCCGCCCGGCCGGCTCGAATCCGCCGCCGCGGAAGCGAACCGTGCCCGAGGCGGCGGCGCGCGTGCCCGGCTGGTGCCGTTCAGACATGCTGCATCTCGCGCTCGGCTACCTGCGCCTCGCGCTTGATCGAATGCCACAGCGCGTCGTGCAGGCGCGCCATTTCGGCCGCGCGCTCGGGACTGGCCCGCTGTTCGCGCGGGATCGCGATTTCGAGCACGCGGATGAGGCGCCCCGGCCGGCGCGACAGCACGCCGACGCGGTCGGCGAGGCGCAACGCCTCGCCGAGATTGTGCGTGACGTAGAGGCTCGTCGTGCGCTCCCGCGCCCAGATCGCGATGAGGTCTTCGATCAGCAGGTCGCGCGTCTGCGCGTCGAGCGCCGAGAGCGGCTCGTCCATCAGCAGCACGGCGGGCCTCACCGCGATCGCGCGCGCGATGCCGACGCGCTGCCGCATGCCGCCCGAAAGCTGCTTCGGCAGGGCTTGCGCGAAATCCGCGAGCCCGCAGAGCGCCAGCACCTCGGCGATGCGCGCTTCGCGCTCCGCACCGCTCAAACGGTGATGCTCCAGCGCCAGCGCCACGTTGCCGGCCACGCTGCGCCAGGGCAGCAGCGCGAAGTCCTGGAACACGTAGGTGAACGGGTTGAGGCAGCCCGAGGGCGGCGCACCCGAGGCCGCGACCGTGCCGGCGCCGGGCCGCAGCATGCCGCCCAGGATTCCGAGCAACGTGGATTTGCCGCAGCCCGACGGCCCGATCAGCGCGAAGGTCTCGCCCGCGCGCACCGTGAACGACACGTCGTCGAGGACCGCGAGTTCGCCGAACCGGTGCGAGATGCCCCGCGCCTCGATCTGCATGGCGCCTAGTCCTTCGGCACCTCGAGATGCCCCTTGATGAAGGAAAGATCGAGGACCGCCTTGGCGCTCACGCTTTTGTCGACCATGCCCTGCGCCTGATACCAGGCGACCTGGCGGTAGATGTCGGAGACGAGCAGGCGCCCCTCGGGGTCGATGAAGTTCGCGCCGGCCTTGACGGTCGCCGGCGTCGGCTTCGGCTGCACGTATTTCTCCATGATCGGGAACAGCGCATCGGCCTCGGCGCCGAACATGCGCTTGCCCGC
>CAZUYG010001012.1:0-1546 GCA_964624265.1 uncultured Candidatus Odyssella sp. | reverse complement strand
CGCGAAGAATTATTTTTTGGAATCTTTGCGGTCGACGGAGCGTGCGATTGCCTTTATAATCCGCGCGCTCCGACGGTAATTTTTCCTCCCATTAAGGAACGTCTAGATGAGTTCTGCTGCGCCCTCGAACGTGACCCAACTCCTGCTGGATTGGCGGAACGGAGATGAACAAGCCCTGGATCGGCTGATGCCGCTCGTATACGAAGAGCTTCGCCGCATGGCCAACCGGTATTTGCGAAACGAGCGGCGGAATCACACGCTGCAGACGTCGGCGCTGGTGCACGAAGCCTATTTGCGGCTGGTGGATCACGAGAACATCGCCTGGCAGAACCGGGCGCATTTCTTCGGCGTGGCGGCGCAGGCGATGCGGCGCATTCTGGTGGATCACGCGCGCACGCGCAATTATGAGAAGCGAGGCGGGGCGATGCGGCACGTGTCGCTCGACGAAGCGGCGTCGATGGTCGAGGAGCGCGCGTCCGAGTTGATCGCGCTCGACGAGGCGCTGCGGGAGCTGGCGAAGATCGATCCGCGCAAGAGCCGGGTGGTCGAGCTGCGCTATTTCGGCGGGCTGAGCGTCGAGGAAACGGCCGAGGCCCTGGGCGTGTCGGCGGTGACGATCATGCGGGATTGGAACACGGCCAAGGCATGGTTGCTGCGGGAGATCACCCGCGATGAGCGGAATGACACCTGAACGTTGGCGGCAAATCGATCAGGTTCTGCAGGCGGCGCTGGAGCGCCCGTCGGCGGAGCAGCCGGCGTTTCTCGCGGGCGCCTGCGGCGGAGACGAGGAGCTGCGCCGCGAAGTGGAATCGCTGCTCGGATTTCACGAGCAGGCCGAGCATTTCATCGAATCGCCGCCCGCGGAGGTCGCGGCGCACTGGCTGGCGTCCAAGGAATCGCGGTCGGGGCAGTTCGTCGGCCATTACCTGCTGGTCAAGCAGCTCGGCCGAGGCGGCATGGGCGAAGTTTACCTGGCTCACGACGCCAAGCTGGGCCGCCACGTCGCGTTGAAACTTCTGCCGCCGCGCTTCAGCGCCGACACGCAGCGCGTGCAGCGCTTCCGTCAGGAGGCGCGCGCCGTTTCCGCTCTCAATCATCCCAACATCATCACCATTCACGAAGTCGGCGAGGCCGAAACGGAAGCCGGCAGCGTGCAGTTCATCGCCACCGAGTTCATCGAGGGGCGCACGCTGCGCGATGTGCTCGGCGCCGGCTCGATGAAGATCGGGGAATCGCTCGAAATGGCGATCCAGGTTGCCGACGCCCTTTCGGCCGCCCACGCGGCCGGCATCACGCACCGCGACATCAAGCCCGAAAACATCATGCTGCGGCCGGACGGGTACGTGAAGGTGCTCGATTTCGGGCTGGCCAAATTGAACGAGCGCCCGGTGAATGCCGCCGGCGAGCCGCGCAAGCCGATCGAGACCGATCCGGGCATCGTGCTCGGCACGATCAGCTATATGTCGCCGGAGCAGGCGCGCGGCGCGGATATCGACGCGCGCTCGGATCTGTTCAGCCTGGGCGTGGTGCTCTACGAGATGCTGAC
>CAZUYG010001011.1:0-1546 GCA_964624265.1 uncultured Candidatus Odyssella sp. | reverse complement strand
CAATATGCGCCGCTGCCGGTCGAAGAGCAGGTCGTCTCGATCTTCGCCGGCGTGAAGGGCTTCCTCGACAATGTCGGCGTGCGCGACGTCGGCCGCTTCGAGCAGCAGTATCTCTCGGCGATCCGCGCCAAGGGCGCCGACATCCTCGCCGCGATCCGCAGCGACCGCGAGATCAAGAAGGAGACCGAGGAAAAGCTCCTGGGCTTCCTCAAAGACTTCGCCAAGACCTTCGCCTAAGGCCGGGCGCAGCGGGGAAACGGGCCGATGGCTAGCTTGAAGGACCTGCGCGTTCGGATCGGTACGGTCCGCAACACGCGCAAGATCACCTCGGCGATGAAGATGGTCGCCGGCGCCAAACTGCGCCGCGCGCAGGAGGCCGCCGAGGCCGCGCGCCCGTATGCCGAGCGCATGGGCCGCATGCTGGGCTCGCTCGCGGCGAGCCTCAAGGGCCAGGCCGGCGCCTCGCCGCTGATGGTCGGCAACGGCAAGGACGGCGTGCATCTCCTCGTCGTCGCCACGTCCGACCGCGGCCTGTGCGGCAGCTTCAACACCGCGCTCGTGCGCCGCGCGCGCCAGCTCGCCCGCCGCCTCACCGGCGAGGGCAAGACGGTGAAGTTCCTGATCATCGGTCGCAAGGGCCGCGATCAGCTGCGACGCGACTACGCCAATGCGATCCTCGAGACGATCACCGACGTCGGCAAGCGCCAGGTGCGTTTCGCCGAGGCCGACGAGGTCGCCGAGAAGATCGCGAAGCTCTTCCGCGAGGGCGCGTTCGACGTCTGCACGCTGCTCTACAACCGCTTCAAGTCGGCGATCAGCATCATCCCCACCGAGCAGCAGCTCATCCCGTTCGCGGCGCCCGCCGCGGGCGAAGCCGGCGCGACGCCGGCGGCCGAAGGGCCGCGCGTCTCCTACGAATACGAGCCGGACGAAACCGAGATCTTGGCGGCGCTGCTGCCGCGCAATCTCTCGATCCAGATCTTCCGCGCCTTGCTGGAGAGCAACGCCTCCGAGCACGGCGCGCGCATGACGGCGATGGACAACGCGACGCGCAACGCGAGCGACATGATCGGCAAGCTGACGCTGGTCTACAACCGCACGCGCCAGGCGCAGATCACCAAGGAACTCATCGAAATCATCTCGGGCGCCGAGGCGATCTAGGCGCGAAGCAAGGGCTAACGGAGCGAACAATGGCGAAGAACAGTGTCGGGCGCATCACGCAGGTTCAGGGCGCCGTCGTCGACGTGCAGTTCGACGGCGAGCTGCCGGAAATCCTGAACGCGCTCGAGCTCGAGAACCAGGGCAACCGCCTCGTTCTCGAGGTGGCGCAACACCTCGGCGAATCGACGGTGCGCGCGGTGGCGATGGACACCACCGACGGCCTCGTGCGCGGCCAGAAGGTGACCGACACCGGCGCGCCGATCTCGATCCCGGTCGGCGCCGAAACGCTCGGCCGCATCATCAACGTCGTCGGCGAGCCGGTCGACGAGCGCGGCCCGGTCAAGGCCAAGGCCACGCTGCCGATCCACCGCAACGCGCCCGACCT
>CAZUYG010001010.1:0-1548 GCA_964624265.1 uncultured Candidatus Odyssella sp. | reverse complement strand
CAAAATCTGTTGTCCTCAGGGACGTGGGAGTTCGAGTCTCCCCCGGGGCACCAATGTTTGCAGGCAAACGTGGCCGTTGGCCGGGTTCGGCGGCATTTTTCGCGAGAACCATCGCCGTCACGCCTGGGCGCGTGTGCCCGAAGCGGGCCGCATCGGCGAACGGCGCGCTAGGCGGATCCGCTCTGCAACATTAGGTTCGCGCGATGCGGCCCCACCTGTTGCTGTTCGCATCGCTGCTGGTTTGGCCGGGCGCGCTCCGGGCGCAGGATGGCGTGCGGCCGCCGTGCGGCGTGCCACCCATCCCGGCCTATGCGGCGCCCGCGGCGCCGCCCAATGTTGTCGTCTGGCGCAGGAACGGCGCCGCCGGCGATCCCGCCTTCGCCACGTGCCAAGGGTTGAGCGCAAGGGTGTTCAAAGTCGTCGTCGCCGTGGCCGGCAGCTTCCGGCACGACGGCGGGGCCGAAGAGCTGCTCGCCCGCTTCGGGCGGATTTCCGCGCTGCGTGGCGTCCGCTATTGGTCGGTCAGCGACGGTGCGTGGCGTCCGCTCGTCGACGATGCTTCGGCGCTCGGCGGCCCCGAATCCCGGCGGCGCCGCGGCGATTTCACGGCGGCGGAGCTGCGGTCGGGTAACGCCGTCTATTTCGAGCAAACCGAATCACGCCTGTCCGCGTCCGCCGTTTACAGGATGAAGGTGGTTGCGTTCGGCGCGGACCGCGTCGTCGTGGAAACCGAGAACGTCTCGACGGTGCGGATCGCCTTCTTTCCGCTCGCCGCGCCCGGCGAAACCCGCGCCGCGCATTTCCTGACGCGTATTTCACCGGGCGTTTGGGGCTATTACGGCCTCGCGCTGTCGGCGCAGGAGCCGGGCGCGCTCTTCGGCGTGCGCGACGCCTCGCTGATCAACCGCGCCGGCGCCTTGTACCGCCACTTCGCCGGCATCCCGACCGACCGCGATCCGCCGCTCGCGCGGTAGCGCGATCGAGGATGCGAAGTGCCGCGGACGAACAGGCCGGGGCCGCGGCGAAGGCCGCTCTATTCCGCTGGCAGCACGCCATCGCGATGCAGCGCGTCGAATGCGGCGACGCAGCGCGCGAGCGAGAATCGTTCGTCAATCCGGGCGCGGGCCGCGGCGGTGCGAGCCGCACGCTCCGCCCGCGCCGCACCGGCGATCGCGTCGAGCGCGGCGGCGAGCGCCGGCGCGTCGCGCGGAGGCACGACGATCCCGGTTTCGCCCACGATCATGCGCGCGTCGCCGACATCGGTGGCCACGGCCGGCAAGCCGGCGGCCATGCCCTCCGCGAGCACGTTCGGAAAGCCTTCGCCGAACGCCGAGGTGGAAAGCACCGCATCGCCGGCGGCGTAGAGCGCCGGCATGTCGGCGCGGATGCCGAGGCCGCGCAGATTCGGCGGACCCGCGAGCGCCTCGGTGCCCTTGCCGGCCGCGAGAAAGACGATGCCGGGGCGCAGTCCGGCCATTGCCGCCAGGGTCGCGTGATCCTTCATCGGATCGACCCGCGCCGCATGGACCGCGACGAACGTGCCGCTAT
>CAZUYG010001009.1:0-1549 GCA_964624265.1 uncultured Candidatus Odyssella sp. | reverse complement strand
CGCGGGCCGGCGGAGGGCCGCGGTGTTGATCGCCACCTTGTCGGCGCCCGAGCGCAGCATGCGCTCGACGTCGTCCAGCGTCCTAACCCCGCCGCCCACTGTCACCGGCACGAACACGTTCTCGGCGGTGTAGCGCACGATCGCGTCGAGGCTGTTGCGGTTGTAGAGGCTGGCGACGGCGTCCATGTAGATCAGCTCGTCGATGCCCTGCTCGTAGTAGCGCCGCGCGAATGCCTGCGGATCGCCGACCACGCGCACGCCCTCCAGGTTCACCCCCTTGATCAGGTTCGGCCCCTTGATGTCCAGGCGGGCGATGAGGCGGATGTTGGGCATGGGTGCTAACCCAGCACATCCCGCACGATGTCCGGAAGCTTCCTGGTCGCGAACGGGTTGATGAACGTCACGATGCCGAGCCGTCGACCGTGCTGGAGATCTTCGGTCAGCAGGATGGAGCAATCCGCGTCGTCAGCGACCGACCAGAGCATCGCGTCCCAGAAGGCGAGGTTGTGATCCGACACCGCCTTCATCGCGGCCCGCATCGTGCCGGCGGTGGCGGCAATGATGGGAAACGCCTCGAGCCAGGCTTCGACGTGGATTCTGGCCAGTTCAGGATCGTGCCGTAGTTTCCGGGTCACCACGGCGTAGAACTCGCCGAGCGCTTGCAAGGGAAGGGGGCAGGCGGCGAGGCTGGCGCGCGTGACCAAATCCAATGCGAGGCGGTGCCGGGCGCCGCCGTCCTTGTCGACGGCGTAGACCAGGATGTTCGCGTCCAGCGTCAGGCGGCTAGCGCTCATAGGCATCGTCGCGCCGGAACCGGTATCCGCCCAGGCGCATGCCCTTTCTCATCAAAGCGACCATCCGATCGTGGATGGCTTGGCGCTCCGACGACAGACCCCGCTTCCGTTGCGCGCGTAGGAGGCGCGCGACGGGCTGGCCGCGGCGAGTAATGACGACTTCGTGCCCTTCCTCGGCGGCCTTGATGTATTTGGCGAGCTGCTGATTGGCCTCGCGCAGGCCGATGCGGATTTCCATGGCGCGCCTCAAGGTACTACATCCTACAAATGAGCATAACAGGCGCGCTTCGACCTGTCAGTTTTTCAATTCTCCATCCACGCCGTGCGGCGCAGGCGCCAGCCTTGCTGGTCCTTCTGCCAGAGATGCGGCGAGCGGAACGTGTCGGCAAGCGCCATGAAATACTCGCGATCCATCACCGGCTGTTCGAACATCCGGCATGCCTCTGGGAACTCGGTTTCGGGGATGCTCAGGTAGCGGAATATCTCGTCTGCAAAGCGCTCGGGGAATTCGTGGTCGAAGCGCTTGACCAGCGCGACCCCCTCGTCGCGGGTAATATCGAGCGAGCGGATTTCCTGGGCTGCATCGTAGGTTGCCCGGCCTAGCCCGAACTTCACACCCGTCGTATAATAATGAAAATCGTCGATGCGGTCGTCGATGCTGTTATATTTGCTGTAAGTCCCCGGCGTGCGTTCGGGAGAAGCCTGAAATCCGCCATGCTCAACCGCATAATAATAACAGCTCTGCGGGTGCCATT
>CAZUYG010001008.1:0-1553 GCA_964624265.1 uncultured Candidatus Odyssella sp. | reverse complement strand
CACCGAAGTGACCGCCGGGCCGGATGCGCCCGCGCCCGAATCCGGCGAGCGCCCGTTCCCCGAGGCGATCGGCACCGCCGACACGCGCGCCGACGAATCCCCCGCCGCCGCCGAGGCAGCGCCGTTCGGGGACACCGAGGCGCGCGAGCCCGCGCCGGCCGGCGACCTTCCCGAAGGCCCCGGCCGCGATGCCGGCGAGCCCGCCGCCGAAGTGCGCGCGGTCGAGGAATCGGTCGAGACCGTCGGCGGCGACGAGGTCGACGACATCCGCCGCCGCCACCGCATCTGGCAGCGCCGCTACAAGATCCAGGAAGTCATCCGCAAGCGGCAGATCCTGCTCGTGCAGGTGGCCAAGGAAGAGCGCGGCAACAAGGGCGCGGCGCTCACCACCTACATCTCGCTGGCCGGCCGCTATTGCGTGCTGATGCCGAACACGCCGCGCGGCGGCGGCATCTCGCGCAAGATCACGAGCCAGCAGGACCGCCGCCGCCTCAAGGAAATCGTCGGCGAGCTCGAAGTGCCCGACGGCATGGCGGTGATCGTGCGCACCGCGGGCATGGAGCGCAGCAAGCCCGAGCTGCGCCGCGATCTCGACTTCCTGCTCAAGACCTGGGACGGCATCCGCGAGAAGGCGCTCGATTCGACCGCGCCGGCGCTGATCTACGAAGAGGCCAACCTCATCAAGCGCGCGGTGCGCGATCTCTACACCAGCGAGGTGGACGAGATCGTCGTCGACGGCGCCGAGGGCTTCGAGGCGGCGCGGAGCTTCATGAAGCTCCTGATGCCCAACCACGTGAAGAAGGTCATCGACTATCCCGACAAGCACGTTCCGCTGTTCCACCGCTACCAGGTGGAAAGCCAGATCGACAGCATGCACAGCCCCTCGGTGCAGTTGCGCTCCGGCGGCTACATCGTGCTGAACCCGACCGAGGCGCTGGTCGCGATCGACGTGAACTCCGGCCGCTCGACGCGCGAGCGCAACATCGAGGAGACGGCGACCCGCACCAACCTCGAGGCGGCCGACGAAGTGGCGCGCCAGCTCCGCCTGCGCGATCTCGCCGGCCTCATCGTCATCGACTTCATCGACATGGAGGAAGGCCGCAACCGCCACGCGGTCGAGCGGCGCCTGAAGGAAGCGCTGCGCCACGACCGCGCGCGCATCCAGGTGGGCCGCATCTCGCCGTTCGGCCTGCTCGAGATGTCGCGCCAGCGCCTGCGCCCGAGCCTCGTCGAGGCGAGCATGATGCAGTGTCCGCACTGCATCGGCGCCGGCTACGTGCGCTCGACCGAATCGATGGCGCTCAGCGTGCTGCGCGCCGTCGAGGAAGAAGGGCTGCGCCAGCGCAGCGCCGAGGTGACGGTGGCGGTGCCGAAGGAAGTGGCGCTGTACATCTTCAACAACAAGCGCGCGGCGCTGGGCGAGATCGAGGCGCGGCACGGTTTCCACGTCGTCTTCCAGCCCGACGAATCGATGGGCCTCTCGACCTACCGCATCCTGCGCAGCGTGCCGAAGACGGCCGAGAGCCGTCCGGAACGCCCGCCGCAGCCGGCCG
>CAZUYG010001007.1:0-1554 GCA_964624265.1 uncultured Candidatus Odyssella sp. | reverse complement strand
CACAGGCCGCGGCGTTTCCGTCCGGGTCGCCAGCTCGGCGCGCGCCCCCGGCGTAACGGCCAACGCGATCAGCGCAAAGACGGCGGCGAGACGCAAGCGGCAGACTCCGGTGATCGGCGGCGTCGGACGAACCGATGTTGCCGCTCCGGCGCTGATCGCGCAATCCGTTGAGCTACCTGTGGATCGTATTTTCCGGAACGCGGGCTCGGTCAGCGCGGGCGCACGCGACTCGTCGGCTGCGCCGCCAACGGGTCGTCGGGCCAGTAGTGCCTGGGATAGCGGCCGCGCAGATCGCCGCGTGCCTCGGGATAGCCGCGCCGCCAGAAGCTCACCAGGTCGCGCGTGACCTGGATCGGCCGCTGCGCCGGCGACAGCAGATGCAGAAGCAGCGGCACGCGTCCACCACAAATCGCGGGCGTGACCGTGGCGCCGAACATCTCCTGGATGCGGACTGCCAGGATCGGCTCCGGGCCGGTCACATAGTCGATCCGCGCGCGCCGACCGCTCGGCACCGCGATATCGAGCGGCGCCTCGCGGTCGAGGCGCTGTTTCAGCTTCCAGTCGAGCATCGCCTCGAGCGCGCGCGCGAGCGGGATGCGGCCGAAATCGGCACGCCGCGTGACGCCGGCCACGAACGGCGCCAGCCACGAATCGAGCGCGCCCAGCAACGCCGCATCCGAAACGTCCGGCCAGCCTGAATCCGTGCCCTCGATCCGGCGCAGAAGCGCGATCCGCGCGCGCAACGTTTCCGGCTCGCCCGACCAGGGAAGGACGGCGAGGCCGAGCGCGCGGATGCCGTCGATGACGGCCGCGGCGACCGCCGCGGGATCGGGCGACGCCAGCGGCGCTTCGGACAGCACAAGCGCGTCGAGCGTCGTGCGCCGGCGCGCCTTGACCGCTCCGTCGCGCGCGTCCCACTCGACGCGTTCCTCGGTGCGCATGCGGTCGGCGAACAGCGCCTCGAGACCGGCGCGCTCGAGCGGCGCCGCGCGGAAGATGCGCGCGTCCTGCTTGTCGCCGTCGAGATCGGCGATGGCGAGATAGGGTGCTGAGGCCAATGGATCGGCCTCGTCGCACCAGGCGCCGCGGCCGTTGGCAAGCCGGAAGCTGCCGCGCACGGGCGCGCCCGCCTCGCCGCGCCGCTGCGCGATGCGATCGGGATAGGCGAGCGCCAGCAGCCGGCCGGCGGCCTCATCGTTCGCCGTTTCCACGCCGGCCTTGAGCTGACGCCGCCACATCTCGGCGACGCGCCGGATCCGGTCGGCGCCGCGGCCGCGCAGCAGCCCGAGCCGCAGCCGGATGTCGATGCTCTTGAGCTCGCGACCCGGATCGCGCTCCTCGATGAGCGCGGCGAGATCGCAGGCCAAGGCACCCGCGCCCATCGCCTTGCCCGCCAGCGAATGGCCGAGAAAGCCGGGAAACATCTCCGGAAACAGGGTAAGGACGGTGGCGTGCCACATGCCGCTCACACCTCCGCCGGGCGGACGACGGTAATGAAACCTTCCGCAATCCGCACATCCGGCATGCGCTCCTCAGCATCACGCTCAACTCCCT
>CAZUYG010001006.1:0-1556 GCA_964624265.1 uncultured Candidatus Odyssella sp. | reverse complement strand
AAGGTCGTTCGAGAGCAGAATGACAATCGGCCAGCGCGCCGGATCACGCACGCCTTGCTTGCAGCCGCGGGGATGTTGCCGCCACCGGCAACCCCGGGCGGCCGACGGCCGCGCGGCCGCGACGTGATCGCGGTGGAGATGATCCGGGCCGAAAGCGATGGCTTCCGGTTCCTGCGCCCGCCCGAAGCCCTGCAGCGCTTCGACAAGGGCGAGGTCATCGCCGAGGACGGCGCGCGCCGCATCCTCGCGCCCTTCGCCCCGACCTATCTGCTGCTGCCGCGGCTGCGTCCGCGAAGCGGCGGCGAGGCCGGCATCCTCGCGCGCGATGCAGCCGCGTGAGGGGCTCGCGATTGCCACTCGCCGGGTTTCGTGAAATCGTCGATCCGCGTCGCATCGTTGCGGCGCGGCTGGGTTGCTGACGGGGAAAGCATGATGAGACTTCACCGCCGGAACATCGTCACCGGAGCCGGCGTCTTCGCCCTCGCAGCTGGGACGCTCCCGCGCGCGCAGGGCCAATCCGCGTCGCCGCGGCGCGGCGGCGTGCTGACGGTGGTCTACACCTCGGAGACCCATACGATCTTCGCGCCCGGCGGCGGCGGCGGGAATCCGCTGCTGGCCTCGACCAAGATCCTCGAGCGCCTTGTGCGCGACGACGGCGAGAAGTTCACGGGCCAGCTCGCCGAGCGCTGGGAAAGCGCGCCCGACGGCCGCAGCTATGTCTTCCATCTCCGCCCGGCGGCGAAGTGGCACGACGATGTGCCCTTCACCGCCGACGACGTCGTCTTCAACGCGCTCGAGCATTGGCGCAAGGCGGCGGGCAACCCGGCGCTGCGCGCGATCGCCGCGGCCGAGGCGATCGATGCGCACACCGTGCGCATCACCTTCGGCCAGCCGACCCCGGAGACCCTGGCCCTCGCCTCGCTCGGCGGCACCGAGACGCAGGTCATCCCGAAGCATCTCTATGCCGAGGGCGACATGCGCCAGAACCCGCGCAACAACGCGCCGATCGGCACAGGGCCGTTCAAGTTCAAGGAATGGCGGCGCGGCTCGCATGTCGAGCTCGTGCGCAACGAGTCCTACTGGGACGCCAGCGCGCCGCTTCTCGACGGGATCGTCATCCGCTATCTGCAGGACCCGCAGGCGCGCGCCGCGGCGTTCGAGGCCGGCGAGGTTCTGCTCGGCGTCGGCTCGCCCTTCCCGGCCGCGGAGATGCGCCGGCTCGCCGGAACCGGCCGCTTCGACGCGACCGATCGCGGCGGCCTGCAGGAATTCATGGTCGTCGAGATGAACACGCGCAACGCCGTGCTCGCCGACAAGCGCGTGCGCCAGGCGGTGGCGCATGCGATCGACCGCAACTTCGTCGTCGACGTCGCCATGAACGGCTTCGGCCGCCACGCCACCGGCACCGTGTCCGATGCCTATCCGCGCTTCCATGCCAAGGACGTGCCGAAGCCAGCTGTCTAGACGATGCGCGGTGTCAGCCGGTCTATGCCAATCCCGCGGTCGATCTGCAGCGCGCGCAGCCGGGGCAAGAAGACAGCCCCGGAATCCCCTTC
>CAZUYG010001005.1:0-1556 GCA_964624265.1 uncultured Candidatus Odyssella sp. | reverse complement strand
GATGGTCGGCTCGGTCGCGTTCCTGTCGGCCGCGCTGCGGCTGTAGCTCAGCCGCAGCGCGCAGTGAGACGGGGGCGCGCAGGCTCGGCGTCGGCCGCCCTGGCCACACCAGCGTCGGTGGACGCATCGACGGCCTCGCGCGCGAGCTGCGGCGCGCGCACGGGATCGCCGTCGATGAGCTCCGACAACGCGGGGCGAGTCGATCCCGCGGCGGCCGCGTCGTTGACGGCGAGACTGCGCCAGATGGCCTCGGCGCGCTCGAGCGAGGCCCGGGCCTGTGCGCGCTGGCCCAAGGCGACCTGCGCCGCAGCGACGTCCGTGAGCGCCTCCGCTTCGTCGTACCGCACCAGCGCCCGTCGGGATCGCCGCGCTCGCTCGCACACAACGCGAGGTTGCCGATGACCTTGCCCAGCGCGGGGTGCTCAGGTCCGAGGTTCGCACGGGGCCCCTCACGCGGCCTACTGTAGGATCGTCTCGCTGCCCTGATTCTCGATCGCCTTGTCGATCGCCTTGTCGATCGCGTCCTTTGCCGCCTTCTGATCGCGCGCTTCGTTTGCAGGGGACATCGTGTCGCGCCCCTGCGTCTGCGGAGACGGCGTTGTCGGACTCGGCTGTGCCGCGCGGGCTGCCTGCTCAGCAAGTTCTCGGTCCAACAGCTTCTTCCGCACGTGGCGGAGGATCGGCCCGAGCTTGACGCCCTTGCGGGGCTGGATGTGGAGATGCGGCCCCGAGCGCGTCGCTTCCGGGTAGTGCAGTACGGCGATGGTGATCTCACCTCTGGCGTTGAGCGAGTACACCACGTGCGTCATGCCGTCGCTCGCCGGCGCCTCGAGATGCACCGTGAAATCGTTGCCGAGCTCCGAGGCGATCGCCTTTGCCACCGCCTCCTTCTCGGATTCTGCGAAGCCGAGGATGCGGAGATCCAGCGCGCCGCGAAGGTGCGACGTCCGAGGTTCGGCTGCGGCGGTGACGTGGTAGGGAAGACCGAGACGCGCGAAAGAACCCTGCGCGACAAGCCCGAGATACGTGCGCAGCACCTCGGCGTCACGCGACGAACCCAACAGATCCTTGTCGTAGTCGGCGGAGTGGCAAACAGAAGCCGACTCCTCTGCGTGGGCGAGATCATCGAGGGTCGGGAGCTTCGCCAGGAAGATGAGCAGCAGAGCGTTGCTGATCGGCATCCATCGAGATTGTCGGGTCTGCCCCGCCGTGCAACGTGCGACTGCCAGTTCACGCCTGCCCGAACGACCAGGTACCCCTCGGGACCCGGTTCAGCGTGGGCCTCGAAAGCCGCGAAGCGGCGAATGCGAAAGATTGTGCGCAGGCGCAGGTCCACGCTCTCGGTCCGACACGATGGCCGCCGCGACTGGCGCAGCTCAACGATGCCGACGAGGTCGCCCGGCTCCTTCACGGGGCCCGGCCGCCTCGTCCGAGCCCGCGCGGCCAGCTCTGCTTCTTCCCAGCGTGAACCGCCCCCCGCCGATGCCGCAGTTTCCCTGCGGGCGTCGAGGGCGAGGTCGGCACGATCGCCGCCGCGGACCCGCAGATGCTCACCG
>CAZUYG010001004.1:0-1557 GCA_964624265.1 uncultured Candidatus Odyssella sp. | reverse complement strand
TTGACCGGCGACGTGAAGGGGCCGTTCGAGATCATCGTCGAAGACGCGAAGGCGCTCGAGCGAGCGCTGGGCGAGAAGGGGAAGGCGCTGATGAAGCTGCTGCGCGAGGCCGGCGAGGGTCGCCGCGATGCGGCTGTGAAACTCCGTCCATAGAGTGGACGCTCCCTCCCCGCGGCATTTCCCTGGACGACATCGCGACGGCTTGTAATATATCTGTAAAATTGCGGGGTGAGGGGACATGGCGCGCGAAAGGGCTTTCGCTGCTGCCGTACTGGGCCTCTGTCTGTGGCCATTCTCGTTCTTCCAAGCCGGTGCCGAGCAGCGCGGCTGCCCATTCGGCGTGCCGCATTCGAGCGGCTACTGCCACGCGCCGCTGCCGCGCGACGCCTGCATGAAGTTTCCCGGCACTTGCACGCCGCACGCGTTCAAGGTCGGCGGTGTGGAGTATTGCCAGTACAAGCAGCTCCCCTGCGACGGTAAGCCCGACGCGAAGCAGAGCGAAGACAAGGCCGACCGCTTCGCCGTCGGCATCGGCAAGTGCGATCAGGCCGTCGCGGCCGGCAAACGCTGCAAGTGGGACGGCCTCAATTGCTATGAACAGACCAGTGGCCGCTACGGCCAGGAGATGTTCGAGCCGGTCGATTTCGCCCAGTGCCGCGGCGAATCGGTTCAAGCCTTCCTCGACGCCTGCGCATTCTGGATTCGCCGTGGGCACGTGACGACGAACTGCCCGACGCGCGAGCGTCTCGCCCAATCGCCCTATGACGGGGCGAAACCCCATGCCGACGCGATCCCGCCGGCGCCGGAAAAAGCCGCCGCGCCGCCGCAGCCGCCAACGCCGGCGCGATGCCCGCTCGCCATCGGCGAATACACGCAGGTGCTGGCCCAGCGCCGCGACCGCGAGATCTTCAAGAGCAGCGACCACATGAAGAAGGCCGACGAGGCCTTCGAAGACATGAGCCGCCGCATCAGCGTGAATCCCGAATGCCGCCGCCTGTGCAACCAGGACAGCGCCTGCGCGCCGTGGCTGGAAATGGTCGTTCGGCTCATCGACGAAAAGGAGGGCATGTGCGTCGCCGTCGAGCGCATGCTCGCGCCGAGCGATGCCGTGATCCTGCTGAGCAGCGCCGAAGTGCTGCGGCGATGCAAACGGCATATCGAAGGCGGACCGAGCCAGACGCGCGCGCCGGCGCCGCCGCCGGCCGAGGTAACGTGCGCCTCGTGGCATCCCGCCGCGCAGGTGGACGAAACCGCCAACTACGACCAGCGGCAAGGCCGCGGCACCTGCTCGATCCGAAATCTCACGGCGCAGCAATGCACGTCGATCGGCGGCACGCACTTCAAGCCGGATCACGGCTCGGGCTTCACCGAGTGTTTCCGCTTCGTCGGACCGGGCGCCCCGGCGACGAGCGTGCCGAAGGTGAACGTCCCAGAGCCCACGGTGCGCACGCCGACGCCGACTGTGAATGCGCCGGACTTGCGCGCGCATGCGGTGCCGACGCCCACGGTGCGGGCCCCGACTATGCCGGCACCCTCGGTGCGCGCCCCGACTATGCC
>CAZUYG010001003.1:0-1558 GCA_964624265.1 uncultured Candidatus Odyssella sp. | reverse complement strand
GGTATCCGTCGAAGCCGATCCGCATCATCGCGCCGTTCCCGCCGGGCGGCAGCGCCGACCTGACCGCGCGCGTCATCGCCGATCACTTCTCGCGCGCGCTGGGCCAGCCCGCGGTGGTCGAGAACGTGCCCGGCGCGGGCGGCGTGATCGCCGCCGAGCGCATCGCCAAGGCCGCGCCCGACGGCCACACGCTGATCGTCGGCTCCACCGGCATCATGGCGGTGAACGCGACGCTGCTCGAGAAGCGCAACTACGACCCGGTGAAGGATTTCACGCCGGTGTCGTACGTGGTGCATCCGGGCGTGCCGGTCTCGAGCGTGAAGGAGCTGATCGCCTACGCGCGCGCAAACCCCGGCAGGCTGACCTACGGCTCCGCGGGCAACGGCACCTCCCAGCATACCAATCCCGAGCTCTTCAAGAGCATGGCGAAGGTCTTCATCCTGCCGATCACCTATCGCGGCAGCGCGCCGGCCACGGCCGCGGTGGTCGCGGGGGAGGTGGACATGATGATCGAGCTCGGGCCGACGTCGATCCCCCAGATCCGCGCCGGCAAGCTGAAGGTGCTCGGCGCCTCGACCGCGCAGCGCACGCGCGCGATGCCGGAGGTGCCGACGATCGCGGAGTCGGGGCTGCCGGGCTTCGACGCCTACACGTGGTTCGGCCTCGCCGGGCCGGGCGGGCTGCCGCGCGAGATCGCCCAGCGCCTGCACGCCGAGGTGGTGAAGGCCCTCGCGCCGCCCGAGATCCGCGGGCGGCTCGAGGCGATCGGCGCCGAGGTGATCGCCAGCTCGCCGGAGGAGTTCGCCGAGTTCCAGCGCGCCGAGATCGCGAAGTGGGCGCGCGTGATCCGCGAGCAGGGCATCAAGCCCGAGTAGCCCTCGGGCCGGCGCGCAGGCTCCGCGCTACTGCAGCTGGAAGCGCGCCACCGAGGCCGAGAGCCCGTCGGCGCAGCCGCGCAGGCGGCCCGCCGTCGCGCGGTTGTGCTCGATCGAGGCCGCGTTCTGCTCCGAGGACGAGGCGATCTTCTCGGTGCTGCGCGCAATCTGCTCGCTCGCCTGGCGCTGTCGGCGAAAAGCGTTGCGGCGATGGCTGAGGGCATCGAACAGGTTGCCGCCTTGCCCGACCCGGTCGGCGAAATCAGTGATTTGAAGTTCCGGCCAAGTGGCATTCAGGTCGGCCGCATGCGCGTGCCGCTGGGGGTGATCGGGATCATCTACGAGGCGCGCCCGAACGTCACCGCCGATGCCGCGGCCTTGTGCCTGAAGTCCGGCAACGCCTCGATCCTGCGTGGCGGTTCGGAGGCGATCCGCTGCAACCAGGCGATCGCCGCGCTGGTACAGGAAGGGCTCGCCAGCGCCGGTCTGCCGGCAAATGCCGTACAGGTGATCGAGACCACCGACCGCGCCGCAGTCGGTCACCTGATCAGGATGCGCGAATTCGTCGACGTGATCGTTCCGCGCGGCGGCAAAGGACTGATCTCGCGCCTGCTGGCCGAAGCCCGCGGGCCGATGATCCAGCATCTCGACGGCAACTGCCATGTGTATCTTGACGACGCCGC
>CAZUYG010001002.1:0-1558 GCA_964624265.1 uncultured Candidatus Odyssella sp. | reverse complement strand
GCGCCGTTTCCTCGCCGCCGGCGAGACCCGCCACACCGAGGGGCGGCTCGCCGTGCGCGTCTGGCTCGCCGTCGTCAACGCCGACGGCACCGTGGCGTGGGAAGAGACGCTCGGCGCGCCGGCGAACGAGATGGAATTCGGCAGCGCGGCGGCGGCGCCGGAGGGCGGCGTTCTCGTGGCGGGCCGCCGCGACGGCTTCGCGTGGTTCGCGCGGCTCGGCGCCGACGGCGCGCTGCGCTGGGAGAAAGATCTGTCCGGCGCGCAGCCGGCGATCCGCGGGCTGCCCGAATTCCTGCTGCGCGCCGAGAGCGGCACGGCCACGGCCGTCGGCGTGCGCGCGCTCGCGTCCGACGGGCGCCCGCGCGAGCCGGCCTTCGGGCACGAAGTGTTCGCGCTCGAGATCGCGGACGCCGGCGGCGCGATCGCGCATCGCGCGCTGATCGCGGCGCCGCCGCACCGCTTCACCGGAACGCTGCGCGTGAACGGGCGCGATGTCGCGCTGCGCGATTCGCCCACGCGCCTCAGCGTGCGCGGCGCGGGCGCCGCCGCGAACGGCGATACGATCGTGGCGACGACGGGATGGATCGGGCCGGAATCCGCCGGCCTGCGCCTGTCGCGCTTCGGCGCCGACGGCACGGAGAAATGGCGGAAGGTGGTGAAAAATCACGCCGGCCACGCCGCCCTGGCGATGACGGTGCTGCCCCAGGGCGACATCGTCGTGGCCGGAGCGATCGACAACCCGCGCACGAAACGGGGGAACGGCTGGCTGATCCGGTTCGACGGCGAAGGGCGCGTGCGCGGCGACCATGCGGCGGACAGCCTCCGGACGCTGGCGTTCCGCCGCATCGCACCGTGGCGCGACGGCGTGCTCGTCGAGGGCGGTGCCGGAACCGGGGAGGCGACCTGGCTCGTCCAGCTCGAGCGGCTTCCGGCCGCCCGGCCCTGAGGTCGCGACAATTATGCCTAAATTTTGGTTGCAATGGGCCGCACGGCTTTGATTCTTAACGGATTAATAATTTGACACGGTTACTGTCCCCCAAGCATCCTGCGCTTTCGCGGTATCCGCCGGGCAAAGCGCTGCAAGCCCCACCGTACAAGGGGAGATGATTTGGCGCGGTTGAGGGGAAGGCGGCGGCACACTACGTGACGTGCCGCGACGGAGGATTCAGGGGCGAGAATGGATCTGCGTTACATCGACTACGCTGGGGGAAATTTCAGTTCGTACGAGGACGGCCGCCGCCCGGCCGCGGCCGACGAGTCGTTTGCGCCCGCGCCGCCGGGCAACGCTCCGATGCCGGCCGCGCTGCCCGCCGCTTTGCCGGTCGCCGTCGCCCCGGCCGCCGACGCCGCCCCGGCGCCCGACAGGTTCGATCTCGTTTCCGTCGACGACGTCCATTTCGACGCCGGCCAGCCCGAAGGCCCGCCGGTCGACGTGCGCGCGCTGTTCACCTCGGGCGAGATCCCGGGCGCCATCGTCGTCGCCGACGGCACGCCCGCGCCGGCCGGCGCCGCGCCCGCCCCGGCCGCGCCCGCGCCGCGGCGACGGCGCGAAGGTCCA
>CAZUYG010001001.1:0-1558 GCA_964624265.1 uncultured Candidatus Odyssella sp. | reverse complement strand
GATCCCGCCTTCGATCGTGATGATCCTTTACTGCATCGTCGCGAAGACGTTCATTCTCGATCTCTTCCGTGCGGCGATCATACCGGCCGTGCTCGCAGTCGCCGTAAATCTCGGAGCGATCGCGCTCGTCGTGCGGCTCGATCGCGGCGCCGCGCCGGTGGGCGCGCGCGTGCCGTGGCGCGAACGCTGGGTCGCGCTCCGGGGCGCGGGGCCGGTCTTGTTCCTCATGATCGCGGTCTTTGGCGGCCTCTACAGTGGAATCTTCACGGTGACGGAGGCCGCGTCCGTCGCCGCGGTGCTTTCGCTGCTGTTTGCCCTGGCGCGCGGGCGCCTCAACTGGGCGCTGGTCTGGCAAGGCCTGCGCGAGGCGGCGGCGGCGACCGGCATGATCTACGTGATGATCATGGGCGCGCTGATCTTCACCTACTTCCTGAATCTCGGCCGCGTGCCCGAGGCGCTCGTGCAGTCAATCGCCGAATTGAACCTGCCGCCGCTCGTGATCGTGTTCGTGCTGCTGGTGGCCTATCTCGCGCTGGGCGCGATCTTCGACGAAATCTCGGCGATGCTGATCACGCTGCCACTCGTGCTGCCGGTGATCCAGAAACTCGGAGCCACGATGATGCCGGGCTATTCGCCGGAAATGATCGCGGTGTGGTGGGGCATCATCAATGTCGTCATCATCGAACTCGGCATGATCATTCCGCCGATCGGGATCATCGTGTTCATTCTGCATGGCCTCGCACCGCAAATCGCGATGCGCACGATTTATCGCGGCGTGACCCCGTTCATCATCGCAGACCTGCTGCTGCTCGCGGCGCTGACGCTGGTTCCGGCGCTCGCCCTGTGGCTGCCGCGCGTGCTGCCGAATTGATCGCGGAGGCATCGTGGCGGCGGGCGGGGAAACGAAGGCCGGGCCGCGCGATGCCTCGATCCCTGTTTCGGGCGGCGTTCTTTCCGCGCGGGTTGCGGCCTGCGAAGCGCCCCGCGGCGCGATACTGGCCATACATGGCGGCGGCTACACCGCGCGCTATTTCGACGTACCGGGACAGTCGTTTCTGCGTCTCGCCGCCGCGGCCGGCTATTGGACGGCGGCGATCGATCGTCCGGGCTACGGAGCCATGCGCGAGCGCACCCTGCCGTTCGATGCGCAAGTGGCGGTGCTCGGCGAGGCGGCGGGATGGCTGCTTGGGGAAGCGGGCGAGGGGCTTCCGCTCTTCCTGCACGGCCACTCGATCGGCGGCATGCTCGCTTTACTGCTGGCGGGAGCGGGCGGCGGTCTGCCGATCATGGGGCTCGCCATGACCGGATCGGGCGCAATCAACCACGAAAGCGCCGCGGTGGCGATCCGCGCGCGCGCCGCTTCGCCGGAGTCTCACAGCGAGAGTGCGCCCGATCAACGCAAGCGGCTGATGATGGGGCCGGACGGGACCTACGATCCTGCCCTCGCGGCCTTCGATCCTGCGCGAGACGTGCCGTCTTCCGTGGCCGATCTCCGAGACGCGGCCACATGGAACGAGCGCCTGCCGGTTGCGGCGGCGCGTTGCCCGGTACCGGTCTA
>CAZUYG010001000.1:0-1563 GCA_964624265.1 uncultured Candidatus Odyssella sp. | reverse complement strand
CCGCGTGCCGGAGCTCCCGGCGAGCCTCCGGAAGAACACGCGCAGCTAGGCTGTCTCGGCATAGGGCCGGCCCATGCCTTGACCGGCGGGGCGCGCCGCGCATGATGCGGCCCGTCGGAAACGGGTGGGTGTGCGGCCATGAAGATCAAGAAGGGTGTCAAGGCTCTCGTCGCCGAGGCGGAAGCGGCGATCCAGACGATGAGCGTCGAGCAGGTGAAGGCCGCGATGAGCGACCCGAACGTGCAGGTCGTCGATATCCGCGACATCCGCGAGTTGTGGCGCGACGGCGGCATCCCCGGCGCCTTCCACGCGCCGCGCGGCATGCTGGAATTCTGGGTCGATCCCGAAAGCCCGTATCACAAGGACCTGTTCGCCTCGGGCAAGAAGTTCATCTTCTTCTGCGCGGGCGGGATGCGCTCGGCGCTCGCGGCCAAGACCGTGCACGACATGGGCCTGGCGCCGGTGGCGCACATGGCCGGCGGCTTCGGCGCGTGGGCCAAGGGCGGAAACCCCGTCGAAAAGATCGAGCCGCCGCCGCCGAAGCCGAAGGCGTCCTGAGCCGCGCCCTTGGGCGAACGCGACAAGATCGAGCCGTTCTGGGCCCGGCCCTCGCGCGCGAAGCGCAGCGGCCCGCCGCCGCCCGCCGTGCCCGAACGTCCCGCGGACGCGGCGCGCGCACCCGAGCCCGCCGCGCCGGCGGCCGAAGATCTGCGCGAGCCTTCGTTTACCATCTCTCACGAGGCGCGACGCGCCGCGATCGCGGACATGATGGCCGAGGCCGACCGGCGCGAGCCGGAGCCGGCCGAACCGGAACCGGCCCCGGAGCCGGACGAACGCCAGGAGCCGAGCCTCGGCCGCGCGCCGCCGGCGGCGCTGCCGGCGCCCGACGCGCATGGCTGGATCAAGCTCACGCGCGCGCAGGCGGCGCAGCACCGGCTCTATGGCGTGGGCGGCTGGCTCGTGGTGCTCGCGATCTTCGTCGCGGTCGGCTTCGCGATGGGCCTCGTCGAGCTCGTCGATTTCTGGGCGACCACCGACCACGGCGGCCTTTCGGCGTGGATCATGGCCGGCCTGCGCTCGCTGATGGCGCTGTGGGCGGCGCTGATCTTCATCCTGCTGCTCGCGGCCAGCCGCGCATTCCCGGCCGCGTTCATCGCTTACTCGATGTTCTACATCATCTATCTCGGCCTGTTCGGCCTGGCGTTTGCCCACGTCACGCGCGGCGCGGTGTTCACCGGCGTGGCGGCGGCCGTTCCGCTGCATCTGCTGGCCATCGCCTACGTCATGCTGTCGCGCCGCGTGAACGTGACGTTCCGCCGCCGCGTGCGCGCGAAGAAGAGCAAGGAAGTGCCGCCGCCCGCGGGGGCGGAGGCGTCGCCGGCCTGACCTATTCGGCCGGCGGTGCCGCGCCGGGCCGGCACTCGCTTTCGCGGATCTTCTCGAACTTCCCGTCGCGGACGATGTAGTGCGAGGCGAGGCAGCGGCCGTCCTCGGTGCGCTCCTCGGCGAGCGCGCCGACCGGCTCCAGCTTGCCGTCGCGCCATTTGAACGAGACGCGCCCGG
>CAZUYG010000999.1:0-1566 GCA_964624265.1 uncultured Candidatus Odyssella sp. | reverse complement strand
GCGGGCGACGACGGCAAGATCCACCCCGCCGCGATCTTCGACGCGATCAAGCAGGTGGCCGACGACGACTACATCGCCATCGCCGATGGCGGCGATCTCCTGAGCTTCGCCCGCGTCGGCCTCGAGGCGCGGACCTACATGGACGCGGGCGCGTTCGGCTGCCTCGGCGTCGGCGTGCCGTTCGCGGTCGCGGCGGCGCTCGCTTTTCCGGAGCGGCAGGTGATCTCGATCAACGGCGACGGCGCCTTCGGCATCAACGCGATGGAGATCGACACCGCCGTGCGGCACGGCGCCAAGGCGGTGTTCATCGTCTCGAACAACGCCGCCTGGAACATCGAGCGCTTCGACCAGGAATTCAACTATGGCGGCCGCGTCGTCGGCACGGTGTTGCGCCACTCCGACTACGCCGCGATGGCGCGCGCGCTCGGTGCGCATGGCGAGCGCGTGGAGAAACCGGAAGACCTGGCCGGCGCGCTCGAGCGGGCGCTGGCCAACGCGCCCGCGCTGGTCGACGTCGTCACGTCGCAGACGGCGGTGTCGTCGGACGCGCGCAAGGGCCTCGGCTTCGTGCCGGACTACCAGGCGCTGACCGCCTGGGACGACGCCGAGCGCAAGCGGCGCGGGCTGTCTTAGGCGGCGATCTTCGTCCGCGGCGGCCCGGCCCTATTGCAGCGCGATGTGGCCGAGGACCCTGCCATCGCCGGCACGGAAGACGAGTTCTTGCCCGTCCATCAGCGTGGCGATACGCGATCCGTCCGCCGAGACGGCAAAGCCGCGCATCCCCTCCGGCACGATCACGGCGCCCTTGGCGCCGGTGGGCGACAAGCGGCGAAGGCCGAGCGCGTCGTAGATCAGAAGATCGGCCGTGTTCGGCAACGGTGCGAACTGCTTGAGCTGGTCGCTGCCCGAAAGCAGCCGGCCCCCGGCGAGCTGCCCGCTGCGCCGCGTCCAGACGTATGCCTCGTAGCCGGGTTGGTAGCTGCGCCGAGCGATGAGATAACGGCCATCGGCGCTGAAGCCGATCTGCCAGCCGCAGCAACCTTCATATTCGCCGCGGCCGCGCGGTACATTCAAAATCTGGCCGCTCAGCGTCCACGCATAAACATCGCCGGTGCACGAGATCGCCGCGACGGCGGTCTCGTCGGGCGCGAGAGCAACCGCACTCGAAGTGCACGGGGCCTCGCTCTTCTGGCGGCGCATTTGCAGCGGGCGGCCGGCGCCGCGCCCATCGAGCTGCCAGATGCGCAAGACGAGATTCTCGTCGACAGCGGCGATGTGGCGCGGCGAGACGGCGAGGCTCGCGATCGGCAACGCCGAGGCTTGAATCCTGGCTGTCTCGGCGCCGGTTTCCAGCGACCAAAGCCGGATCGTTCCGTCGGCGCCGCCGGCCGCAAGGCGGCCATCGATGAGGAACACCGCAGCCGTCGCCTTCAGCGTGAGCGCGCGCGTTGCGGGCTTGGCGGGATCGGCGAAATCGACGAGGCGCAAGTCGCCTTCGTAGCCGCGCGCCAGCACGAGCGTGTTCGATTTGGGATTGAACGCAATCGCGGCGGCCGAAAACGGCTC
>CAZUYG010000998.1:0-1567 GCA_964624265.1 uncultured Candidatus Odyssella sp. | reverse complement strand
CCGTCCAGAACGACGACAGCGCTCCGAGCTCGCAAGACCGCGACGACTGCTTCTGCTGCTGTTCGCACACTGAGAAGGCCCTCGCCGTGACCGTCGAGTTCACGGCTGGCGTTGCGGTGGCTGTCGAGCGCTGTCCAGTCGAGAGCCTTGCTACCGGCGTCCCCCGCAGCCTCTACCACCCTCCGCTCGCCTCGTAGCTCCCCACTGCCCCATTTCATAGGCTTCTGACGGTTCCTGAACCGTCAGGGCCTGGCTTTATCTTGGCGCGCTCGCGGCTTGGGCCGTCGTGTCAGGTGCACGTGGTTCGCGCACGGGCCCCAGACACTGGAGCGTGGCCACTCAGGAGCTACGGAAGGCGTATGCGCAGATCTATTCGACGTTTGCCCGGCCGGGCATTCGCCACCGCGGCGTGTGCGGTGGGCGTTTCGTTTCTCGCGGCCGCAGGAGTCGCTGCTCAGTCAGCCATCCCGGAGCGGCTCACGCTGCGGGAGGCGGTGGCCCTCGCCGTTGAGCGGAACCCGACGATGGTGGCGGCGCGCGCCGGCGTCGATGCCGCCGAGGCCGACCGACTGGCGGCGTCACGGCGGCCCAATCCGGCGCTGTCCGTCGACTCGGCGGGGTATCCCGTCTTCGAATCGGCGCGCCCCGGCTACTGGGGCGGGCAAGAGTTCACCGTCCGATTCGATCAGGAACTCGAGACAGCAGGACGACGCCGTCTGCGCACCGAGGTCGCCGAGTCGGGCCGGGCGACGGCTCAGCTCCGCGTGCAGGACCGCGCCCGGCAGATCGGGCTCGATGTCAGGCGTGCGTACTTGGCCGCCGTGCTGGCGCAGACCGACCGCGGCGTCGCGCAGACGTCCCTCGAGGAAATCGACCGGGTGATCGCCCTGAATCGGGCTCGGTTGCAGCAGGGCGAGATCTCGGGAGCGGAGTTGCGACGGCTGCAGGTGGAGCGGCTCCGCTTCGTCGAAGACGTCTTCGCCGCGGATCTCGCGGTGAAGAACGCGCGCGCGGCGCTGCTCGCGCTGCTGAACGCGCCGCAGCTGGACCAGCCGCTTGAACTGACCGAGGAACTCAAGGCCTCGGCGGCCGCGGGCTCAGCGGCGCTCGTGGCAGCGGCCGCCGGCGTCGGCGGCGCACCAGGTCTGCTCGCCCAGGCCCTTGATCTTCGTCCCGATGTCCTCGCCGCCCGACGCGAGCAAGTCCAGGCCGAGACGTCGACCCGACTCCAACGAGCCTTGCGCACGCCGAACCTCACCGTGGGGGGCGGGTACCAGAACAACTTTGGATATGACGGCGTGGTGGTCGGCGTCACGCTGCCGCTGCCGTTCTTCAATCAGAACCAAGGCGGCGTCGCGCGAGCGGCCGCGGAGCGGCGCGCGGCCGACGCACGAGCCGACGCCACCGCCACCGTGGTCCGCCTCGATGTCCAGCGCGCTTTGAATGCGGTGGACACCAATCGTGCCCGCGTCGAATACATCGAGCGGGAGTACCTGACGAACGCGCAGGAGTCCCGCGACATTGTCCTGGAGTCCTACCGGTTGGGTGTCGCCAACCTCATCGACTT
>CAZUYG010000997.1:0-1568 GCA_964624265.1 uncultured Candidatus Odyssella sp. | reverse complement strand
GAGACCGCGCCCTCGCACCGCCACACGATGAACGCGCTGCGCTTCGTCGTCCAAGGCTCGGGCGCGGTGACGACAGTGGACGGCAAGGCCTGCCCGATGGACGAGCGCGACATGGTGCTGACGCCGGCCTGGTGCTGGCACGAGCACGTCAATCCGGGCGGCCAGCGCGTGATCTGGCTCGACGTGCTCGACGGGCCGCTGATCCGGCAGCTCGACGTGGTGCGGTTCGAGCGCGAGCAGAAAGCGCCGCCGCCGCCGATGCCGGCCGACAGCGCGTTTGCCGCCGCCGGCTTCGTGCCCGCGGACAGCCCGCCCGGCCTCGGCCATTCGCCGATGTACCGCTATTCGTGGGCGGCCGCGCGGCTTGCGCTGGCCGCAGCGCCGGCCGCGGCCGACGGTGCGAAGCTGCTGCGCTACACCAATCTCGCGACCGGCGGCCCGGTGCTCAATCTCATCGACTGCTTCCTGGCCGGCCTTCCGGCCGGACGGCCGACGCGCGCCTATCGCACGACGAGCAACGCCGTGTGCTTCGTCGCCGAAGGCAGCGGCGCCTCGCAGATCGGCGAAACGCGTATCGCGTGGACGCGCAACGATCTGTTCACGCTGCCGCACGGCCACTGGATCTCGCACGAGGCGGCCGAAAGCGGCGCCGTTCTGTTCATCGGCACCGACCGCGAGATCCTGCGCCGCCTCGACCTTCTCGCCGACGAGCACGCGGCCTGACATGGGCATCGTGGTAAGGCCGCTTGCCGCGGCGGACCTGCCCGCGGCCGCGCGCATCAATCGCGCGGCGTTCAGCAAGTTTTTCGGCATTCCCGATCCGGCGAAATTCCGCGTCGGCGCCGACGTGATCGGTCCGCGCTGGCGCCTCTGGCCCGAGGCCGGGCTGGCGCTCGAGCTCGACGGCCGCCTCGCCGCGGCGGGTCTTATGATCCGCTGGGGCAGCGTCGCGATCCTCGGCCCGGTGGTGGTGGCGCCCGAGCACTGGAGCAAGGGGCTCGCACGGGCGCTGCTGCCGGAGCTCATCGCGCAGGCCGGGCGCGGCGAATTCGCGTTCACCGGCCTCGTCACCCACCCGCAGAGCCCGAAGCATGTGCGGCTCTACGAGAGCTTCGGCTTCCGGATGCAGCGCATCACCGCCGTGATGGCGAAGGCCGTCGTGCCGGTGCCCGCCGCCGCGCGGCTGTTCTCGCGCCTCGCGGATGCCGAGCGCCCGCAGCTTCTCGCCGCCATGCGCGAGCTGACCGACGGCATCTTCCCCGGCCTCGACGTGACCGCCGAGGCCGCCGACCTCGCCGCGCACGCACTGGGCGACACGCTGCTGCTCGAAAGCGGCGGACGGCTCGACGCGCTGGCGCTGTGCCATTTCGGGGCCGGTTCGGAAGCGAGCGAGGGCCAGCTGTACGTGAAATTCGCGGCCGCGCGCGGCGGCAAGAATGCCCACCGGCGTTTCCGGAGGCTGCTCGCGGCCTGCGAAGCCTACGCGGCGCTGCGCGGCGCGGCGCAGGTCGTCGCCGGCACCAACACCGGCCGCGCCGAGGCCTACGAGATCATGCAGCGGGCCGGCT
>CAZUYG010000996.1:0-1573 GCA_964624265.1 uncultured Candidatus Odyssella sp. | reverse complement strand
GTTCTTGGTCAATCGCGCGCCATCTCTTGCACATGCGAAGTGCGGGCTGCCGCCGGGCCGCATCGCTACCGCGGCGGCCGCGCGCGTCTGCGGGCGCCGAAAATCGCATTAAGACAAAGCGTTGAACGCCCGCGGTGCGATTGGCACGCTGCTTGCTTTAGAGAAAGTCGACATACGCTGCATGGGCGCAACGGCGCGCCGCAGCATGATCGGGCATTGGCGCCCAACGCGGCGGGGGAAACTCCGCCGGGTTGGGCGCTTTTCGTTTTGGGCCGGGGAGAGCGATGGCGAATGACACGGCAGGCGGTCGAAATCCGGCACATATCACGCGGCGCGGCGCTCTCCTCGGCGCCGCGGCGTTGGGCGGGCTTGGCGCGATGAGCGCGATCGCACCTGCGCGCGCCGCAGACGCGAGGCCGGAAAAGCCGGAGCTCGTCCTCGGCTTCATTCCACTGACCGATTGCGCGCCGCTGGCCATCGCGGCCGAACGCGGCTTCTTCGCGCGCGAAGGGCTTTCGGTGCGGCTCGCGCGCGAGCCCTCCTGGGCCAATATCCGCGACAAGGTGGCGGTGGGCGGCTTCGACGGCGCGCAGATGCTCTGCGCCATGCCGGTGGCGGCAACGCTGGGAATCGACGCCATCGCGAAGCCGATGATCGCGCCGATCAGCCTCAACCTCAACGGCGATGCGATCACGCTCTCGAATGCGGTCGCCGACCGTCTCGGCGGCATCATGCCGGGCAGCGCGCTCGATCCCGCGCGCCTGAAAGCGCTGATCGAGGCCGATCGCGACGCCGGCCGCCCGAAGCTCGTCCTCGCCAGCGTCTATGCGTTCTCGAGCCACAACTACCTGCTGCGCTATTGGCTCGCGGCCGGCGGAATCGATCCCGACCGCGACGTCCGCTTCGCCACCGTGCCGCCCCCGCAGATGGTCACGCACCTCGCGGCCGGCCGTATCGACGGTTACTGCGTCGGCGAGCCTTGGAACGCGCGTGCGCTCGCGCTCGGCATCGGCGTCACTGCCGCCCGCAGCGGGGACATCTGGAACGGCCATCCCGAGAAGGTGCTCGGCGTGACCGCCGCCTGGGCCGCGGCGAATCCGGCCACGTGCCGGGCCCTCGTGCGCGCGCTGATCGCCGCCTGCGCGTGGCTCGACGAAAATCGCGCCGAAGCCGCCGCCATTCTCGCGCGCCCCGAATATGTCGGCGCCGACGAGGCGACGATCGCGGCCGCACTCGTCGGCACGGCGAAAATACCTGCCAACCACGTCTTCTTTGCCGGCGCCGCGACCTATCCGTGGCGTTCGCACGCGCTCTGGTCGTCCACGCAAATGGTGCGCTGGGGCCAGACGCACGATCTCGCCGCTGCCGCACAGGCGGCCGAGCGCACCTACGCGCCCGAAATCTACGGCGCCGCCGCGGCTCAGCTCGGCCTCGCCGCGCCCGCGTTCGACCGCAAGATCGAGGGCGCGCACGCCGAGGCATGGACGCTCGCCGACGCGGCGGTGCGCGGCACCGTCGCGCCCATCGCGATGGGCGCCGATCAATTCATCGACCGCCGAGTGTTCGATCCGGC
>CAZUYG010000995.1:0-1574 GCA_964624265.1 uncultured Candidatus Odyssella sp. | reverse complement strand
GTGGGTGGGGCGCGTGCGCGCCCCGCCGTCACTAACTTTTCCCCCGGCGTTTTCCGGCCCCCCCCCCCCCCCCCCCGGCGGTCGGGGGCGCGGCGCGACGCGTTTGGGGGCAAAAAAAATTTGACTCGCTGCGCGATCGGACTATATGGGTCGATCACCGCAGACCAACCTAACCGCACACGCTAACGGCGGGGTGACCGTCCGGACAACAACGGGACCGAAGGCGAGCGGCGTACGTCATACGCCACAGCGGGTCTAGCAGAGGGTCTGTTCGAAATGAGCCGGAAGATCGCTCGGTATCTCGCCGAGCACAGCGTCGAAACTCCGTGCCTCGTCGTCGATCTCGATATCATCGCGCAGAATTACAGGCGCCTCGCCAAGGCGCTGCCCCTGGCGCGCATCTTCTACGCCGTGAAGGCCAATCCGGCCGCGCCGGTGCTGGGCGTGCTGCGCGATCTCGGGTCCAACTTCGACACGGCGAGCATCTACGAGATCGAGCACTGCCTCGCGCACGGCATCGGCGCCGAGCGCATCTCGTTCGGCAGCACGATCAAGAAAGAACGCGACATCGCCGCCGCGTTCGCCAAGGGCGTGCGCCTGTTCGCATTCGACAGCGAGGCCGAGATCCAGAAGCTCGGCCGCGCGGCGCCGGGCGCGCAGGCGTTCTGCCGCATCTATTTCGAGAGCGCGGGCGCCGACTGGCCGCTCTCGAAGAAGTTCGGCTGCAGCCTCGACATGGCCGCCGACCTGCTGACGCGGGCGAAGGAGCTCGGTCTCGATCCGCACGGGGTGTCGTTCCACGTGGGCTCGCAGCAGACCGACCCCGCGCAGTGGGATCTCGCGCTCGGCAAGACCAAGATGCTGTTCACGACGCTGCAGGAGCGCGGCATCGACCTCAAGATGGTCAACCTCGGCGGCGGGTTCCCGGCGCGCTACAGGAAGCGCATCCCGGGCACGGAGACCTACGGCGAAGCCATCATGAAGGCCGTGACCAAGCACTTCGGCAACGAGCTGCCGGTGCTGATCGTGGAGCCGGGGCGCGGCGTGGCCGGCGACGCCGGCATCATCCAGACCGAAGTCGTGCTGATCTCGCAGAAGGACTACGACGCCAAGAAGCGCTGGGTGTATCTCGACATCGGCAAGTTCGGCGGCCTGCCCGAAACGATGGACGAGGCGATCAAGTACCGCCTCGTGACGCCGCACGACGGCAAGCCGGCCGGCAAGGTGATCATCGCCGGGCCGACCTGTGACGAAGTCGACGTGCTCTACGAGAAGTCCGGCTACGACCTGCCGCTCGATCTGGCCGTGGGCGACAAGGTGCAGGTGCTGAGCGCCGGCGCCTACACCACGACCTACAGCTCGGTGGGCTTCAACGGCTTCCCGCCGCTGCGCGAGGTTTACATCTAGCCGGCATGGCCGCTCTCGGCCGCAATCGGGTAGGGGCGGGTGCGAAACCCGCCCCTACGCATTTGAGGATGGCGTGATGGCGGCGCCGCGTCTCAAGACCGAGATATGGGCTTCCGCGCTGCTGCGGCGCTGGAATCACCACACGGCGGTCGCGGCGGCGCTGGTGC
>CAZUYG010000994.1:0-1578 GCA_964624265.1 uncultured Candidatus Odyssella sp. | reverse complement strand
ACCGCGATCGCGGCCGCGCCGCCGTCGAGATAGGCGCGCGCGGTCTCTTCGCACAACGCCTTCAGCGTCTCGGCGAAATCCACCGTGCTCGTCGCCTCGGAATGATAGAGGTGGCGGTAGATGACGCTCATCGAAACGATGCGCTCGCGCGCATCCTTGAGGTGCTTGCGCACCGCCGGATCGTCCACCTGCCGCGATTGCAGATGCAGGAACGCGGCGAGAAGCTGCAGGCTGTTCATCACGCGGTGCTGCACTTCGCGGATCAGCAGCGTCTTCTGGCCGACGAGCTTCTCGATCTCGCCGGCCATCGCGTTGAGCGCGGCGCCGAGCTGGCCGAACTCCGTGCCGGGATTGCCGGGCGGAAAGCGCACGCTCATGTCGCCCGCGGCATGCCGGCGCGCCGCGCCGACCAGCGCGCCGATCGGCTGCTGGATCAGCCGCCGGCCGACCCACCAGGCGAGCCCGAAGCCGAGCAGAAGCAGCGCCACGGCGATCAGGCCGCTGCGCAGCGCCTGTCCACGCGCGCCCGCCAGCACCGCGGCGCGATCGAGCCCGACGACGGCAGATAACGCGGAAGGCGAAGAGACGATGGGTATCGCGGCGGCGATGTGGGCGGCGCCGGCCACGTCGATCGTCTGCTGCGAAAGCGCGGGGGCCCGCGCGAGGGCCGCCATCGCCGGCGGCGCCGGCTCGGCGGGATCGAGCTTGCCGTAATCGTCCGGCGAGAGGGCGGCGATCGTGCCCAGGCGGTCGATGACGGCCGCAAACCCGCGCGTGCCCGTATAGCGCTGCTCCAGCAGCTTCGTGAGCCTGTGCGGGTCGATCGTCAGCACGACCACCCCGGCGACGCGGCCGGCGTCGTCGCGATAGCGCAGGCCCACCGGCAACGTATGCTTGCCGGACGCACGCCCTTTCTGCACCTCGCCGGGAACGATCGCGTCGGTCTCCAGCGCCGCGCGGAAATAGATGCGGTCGGCCGCGGAGACCGTGCGCGGGATCGGGATGCTCGAGCACACGGTACGGCCCTCGAGATCGACCACGGCCGCGAGCGTGTAGAGCGGAATCTTGTCGATGACGGCTTTCAGGTAGGCGTCGCAGGCGCCGGGATCCTGCGCCGGAGCCTTCATCCGCTCCGCGATCGCGACGCCCAGCTGGCGCGCGCCCTCGAGCACTTCGGAAATCGTGCCGGCCGCCAGCCGTGCCTCCGTCGCCGCTTCGTCGACCGCGCGTGCCTCCGCGTCGTCGAAGCGTTCGTAGGCGTTGAGGGCGAGGATCCCGACGAACGGGACGGATGCCGCCGCCACGAGGGTGTAGAGCCGCCGCCGGAGGCTCATGAATTTTTCGCGCCAGGGTTTCGCGTCACTATACCGGAACGGTCCCGGCCGGCCACAGAAATCCCTGCAATATCATGCACCAACGCGCCGGTGCGTCTGCAAACCCGGCTTATCGCGAGAACGGGAATGGGCTATATCGTGCGGCGAAGGGGCCCGTTTCGCACAGGAGCTGAGTGATCATGCTGGCTTCGATCCATCTGGCGCTTCCGGCGCGAAACCGGCCGGCGCGCGTGCCGCTTGCGAT
>CAZUYG010000993.1:0-1579 GCA_964624265.1 uncultured Candidatus Odyssella sp. | reverse complement strand
ACATACCCATCCAGTGTTGCGCCACAATCAATCTTTACGATATCCCCTTCGCGCAGCTTTCGTTCAGATGGGATTCCATGAACAACCTCATCATTCACCGAAGCGCAGATGGCAGACGGAAATTTCCGATAGCCTTTGAAAGTTGGATATGCGCCAACTGCGCGAATCTTATTTTCAGCAACCGCATCTAATTGCCGGGTTGTAATTCCCGGCTCGACCAATTTCCGCAACTCACGCAAGGTCTCCGCGACTATCAAACCAGCCCGCCGCATTTTTTCGAGTTCTTTGAGAGACTTACGAATGATCATCTAATGACTTTTCTTCGGCGGATGCGGTGCCATTATCTTGGAGCTTACCGGCAGGCAACACCTTCGATGAGTGCGCAAAGCTTTTCAAAAATTTCTTCAACCTGGCCTTCTCCGCTTGTCTCAATGAGACGGCCACTATTTCGATAATACTCAATCAAAGGTGCAGTGGATGATTTGTATTCTTCGAAGCGCCGCGTAAAGAAGTGGGGCGATTGCGGCGCGCCTACTCCTTCCCCAGCTTCAGCAGCCGCACGGTGGGATCGGCGAGCTGGGCGGGGTCGAAGACTTTCTTCGATTGCAGCAGGCGCTGCGCGGGCTTCATCTCGCGGCCCATGTTGACCGTGTTGATGGCCACGATGCGGCCGTCCTTCATGTAGAACAGCATGAACGCGCCGCTGGCGCGATCACCGCGCCAGACGAGGCTGTCGTAACCCTCGGGTGCGCCGGTCATCTGCAGGTTCACGTCGTGCTGGTCGGACCACACCCACAGCGAATCCTCGTAGGGCTTGGGCTCGCCGATCATGTTGCGCGCGACGGCCATCGCCTGGTCCTGCGCGTTCTGATAGCTCTCGAGGCGGACCGTCTTTCCAAGGAACGCGTTGGGCTGCAGCGCGCAGTCGCCGGCCGCCCAGATCGCGGGATCGCTCGTGCGCCCGAAGGCGTCGACGACGATGCCGTTGGCGGTTTCGAGGCCGGCTACGGCGGCGATCTCGACGTTCGGCACGATGCCGATGCCGATCACGACGATGTCGGCCGGGATCGCTTCGCCCTCGAGCGCGACGCGCTCGACCTTGCCGGCGCCCTCGATCGCCTTGATGCGCGCGCCGAGGCGCACGTCGACGCCCTTCTTGCGGTGCAGCTCGGCGAACCATGCGCCGATCTCCGGCGCCACCGCGCGGCCCATGAGCCGGTCCGCGGCTTCGAGCACGGTCACGGTCGCGCCGCGCTTGACGGCGCTCGCCGCCGTTTCGAGGCCGATGAAGCCGCCGCCGATCACGACCGCGCGCACGCCCGGCGCAAGCCGCGCGCGGATCGCCTGCGTATCGTCGAAATCGCGGAGATAGAACACGCCGGGCAGGTCGGCGCCCGGGATCGGCAGTTTGCGCACGCGCGCGCCGGTGGTGAGCAGCAGCTTGTCGTAGGCGATCCACTCGCCGCCCGCCTTCACGCGCTTGCCGGCGCGGTCGATCGCCTCGGCCGGCGCGCCGAGCCTGAGCTCGACCTTGTTCTGCTCGTACCAGGCGGGGTCGTGCAGGCGCACTTTCTCGAGC
>CAZUYG010000992.1:0-1580 GCA_964624265.1 uncultured Candidatus Odyssella sp. | reverse complement strand
CGGCCGGCGACCGCGCTGCCGTCGGGCAGCAGGCGCAGCTTCTCCGCGACATGGCTGAAGCGCAGGCGCACCTCGCCGGGCGCGGCGAGATCGATGCGGGCGGCGAGCCCGGTCTCCGGCTCCGCATAGGTGCCCAGCCACGGCGGCGGCGCCAGCGCCGGATCGGGGACCGGCTTCGCGGCGTCGAGCAGGAGGGCGAGCGCGTCGTGCGCGGCGGCCTGCGGATCGGACATGTGGTTGAACAGCACGACGACCGAGATCCGTTCGGCGGCGACATGCAGCCGATGGCTGCGCCAGCCGCGCAGCGCGCCGGAGTGCCCGACGATCGCGTGCCCGAATTCGGTCGCGCGCGCGAGCCCGTAGCCGTAGGCCGCCGGCGCCCCGTCGGCGAAGGCGACCGGCGCGGACAGCCGCGCGTAGATCGACGACGGATCGTCGCGCGTCGCGTCGATATGGCGCTCCCAGGCGATCATGTCGTCGAGGCTGGCGCCGAGGCCGGCATCGCCGGTCCACAGGATGCGGTTCTCGGCGGCGCGGAAGCCGGTGCCCGGCGTACCCTCATAGCCCTCGGCGCCGTCGGGCATCGCGCGCGTGTCGGCAGCGAGTATCGCGCCTTCCATGCCGGCGGGCCCCAGCACATGGCGCCGGAGAAGCTCGGCGAAGTCGCGACCGGTGTGCTGCTCGAGCAGGTCCGAGATCAGCCGGAAATTCTGGTTGCAATAGGCGTAGCGCGTCCCCGGCGTGAACTGCGTGCTGCGCGTGGCCGCAATCATGCGCCCGAACTCGTCGTCGCCGAACGGATCCTCGGCCCCGGCGCCGAGCAGCATCGCCACCGCCCAGTAGTCGCGCAGCCCGGACTGGTTGTGGGCGAGCTGCGCGATCGTGGGCAGCGGGCCGCCGAGACGGGCCAGCCGCGCGCGCAGGGCCGGCTCCAGCACCGCCGGATCCGGACACGCCTGCAGCAGCGTCGCGCATGTGAACTGCTTGGTGATCGAGCACACGCGGAACAGCGTGCGCGGCGTGAAGGGGATGCGCCGCTCGGCATTGGCATAGCCCCAGGCGTGACGCAGCAGCACTTCGCCCCGGCGCAGCACCGCGATGGCGCCGCCGGGTCCCGGATAGGCCACGGGCAGGCGGCGGACGAGGTCGTCGAGACGTTTGTCGAGGCTGGGAGACATGGGACTCGAGGCTCCTGAACGGGACTTCGGCTCGGCCGGAGCATAGCTGCCGCCACGGCGGCGCGAAGCTTCCCGTGGCGCACCGTGCACGCTGCCGTCCTATTCTCGATGCCGCCGATGCCGGAATCGCCGATCGCCGTCTCCCGCCCTGCCGGTCGCTCCTCCGGCGCGATGTCCCCGTGCGCGTCGCCTCTCCGGCGCGCGGCGTTCCCGCCGCGCGGCATGGAATTCGGCCGGCATGGCGTCCCCGGCACCGCGCTTGCCCGGCGCCGGCCAGCCGAGGCCGGCGACATGCCGGTCGCACGGCCGTGAGCGCATCGCGCCGCTTCTCGATGCTCGCGCCGTTCCAGGTGCGCAGCTTCCGCTTCCAGTGGCCCGCGGATCTCGCGACGTCCTGCGCCT
>CAZUYG010000991.1:0-1581 GCA_964624265.1 uncultured Candidatus Odyssella sp. | reverse complement strand
GCATACATTTCCTGTCGCAGCAGGTTGATGTCGGCCTTCAACTCCTGCCGCAGCGAGCCCATGTCGGCCTTCAACTCCTGCCGTAGCGAGCTCATGTCGGCCTTCGTCTCCTGCTGCAGCAACTGAAGATCCGCCCTTGTCGCCAGTTGCAGCGACTGCAGATCCGCTTTCGTTGCGAGTGTGGTCCCCATGTCGCGCTCCATCGCGTCTACGACAGCGCGAGCCTTGTCGGTCGGAACGTCGATGCTGACAAGGGCGTCATAGAGCGAGTAAAGATATTCCATGGTGTCACGGGGCCGCTGGCTGGATGGTCGATCCAGACTAGCCATAACTGGCGCACCCCTTCAGCCGCCATTTCCGTGGGCTGAGACGAGAAATCGCTTCGGACCGCGAAAAAGTCTATCCGTACGCGATACGTCGACGTCAAGCGCGCCCGGGTCGGAGTGTGAGGGGCCCGAGAAACTCGACCAAAGGTTGTTGAGGCTGCTCACCTGCGGACGAGTCCGCCGCAGTGAGAGGCGGGAGGACGGCGCTGGCCAGGATATTGGAACGGGGACCGCCCTATACTCCTGGCCTACCTCCGGTCAAAACGTGTTTCGCTCTGCCGAATTTCGCATGAAAATCGAACGCGACCCCCAATCCTACGAAGGCCGCTCCCTCATGTGGACCGGCGACGCCCACGCCGCTCCACCCAAGCGCAGCCTGAGCGCCGAAGCGGTGGCGATGCTGCGTGCGGCCCACCAGACCCTCGACGACCCCGTCATCCACAGCGATCCCCTCGCCCTGCGCATCATCGGCGCCGAGGGCCGGCAATGGATGGAGACCAATCCCGCCGCCCAGCAGATTGCCTGGGTGCGCGCCAGCCGAACGATGCTGGCGACCCGCACCCGCCTTTCCGAGGATGCATTGCTCCGGGCCGTCGGGCGCGGCACCACTCAGTACGTGGTTCTCGGCGCGGGCCTGGATACCTCCGCCTATCGCCTGGGGGATTTTGGCGGGCGCGTGACGACGTTCGAGGTGGACGAACCCGGCACCCAGGCATGGAAGCTCGAGCGGCTCGAGGAGGCCCGGATCGATATCCCCGGCAACCTGCGGTTCGTGCCGGTGGACTTCAACACGGGCAGCCTGGCCGAGGCACTCGCCCGCGCCGGATTCGACCGCGCCTCGCCCGCGTTCTTCAGCTGGCTCGGCGTCAGCTACTACCTGCCCCTCGCATCGATCCTCGACACGATGCGCTTCATCGCCGGCCACGACGCGCCCAGCGAGGTGATGCTCGACATTGCCCTGGCGGAGTCCGCGGTCCGGCCGGAAGCCGTGGAGCACCACCGGTACTTCGTCGGCGCGATGGCGAAGACGGCGGAACCCTGGTTGAGCTGGCTGGAGCCGCAGGACTTCCGCAACACGCTGCTGGGACTCGGGTTCACGGAGGTCGAGGTCATCGACTCGAATGACGCGGTCGCGCGATTCGTCAGCGGTTATGCGATGCCATCGATGATGGCGTTTGTCGTTGCGCGGAAGGGTTGATTAAATGGTGGCCAGGGACGGAATCGAACCATCGACACGCGGATTTTCAGTCCGCTG
>CAZUYG010000990.1:0-1582 GCA_964624265.1 uncultured Candidatus Odyssella sp. | reverse complement strand
AACATGGTGCCGTTCGCCGGCTGGCCAAGCCCCTCAGTCGCGCCAGAGCGGCGGGCCCGCGAATCCCGCGAGTTCCGGCGCTTCGACGATCGCCTCGGCCGCGGCGATGTCGGGCGCGAAAAAACGGTCGCGGTCGAGAAACGGCACGCGCGCGCGCAGGAGCGCATGGACCTGTTTCAACGCGGCGGAGGTGTCGAGGGGCTCGTGGAAATCGATGCCCTGCGCCGCCGCGAGATATTCGATGGCCAGGATCGTGCGCAGATTGTCGTTCATCGCGCCGAGGCGCCGCGCGGCGAACGTGGCCATGCTGACATGGTCTTCCTGATTGGCCGAAGTGGGCAGCGAATCCACGCTGGCGGGATGCGCGAGCGACTTGTTTTCCGACGCGGCGGCCGCAGCCGTGACCTGAGCGATCATGAAGCCGGAGTTGAGGCCGGGCTCGGCGACGAGAAACGGCGGGAGGGTGCTGAACGACGCGTCGATCAGCAGGGCGACGCGCCGTTCGGCGATGGCGCCGGCTTCGGCGATCGCGACGGCAAGATGATCGGCCGCGAGCGCCACCGGTTCGGCGTGAAAATTTCCGCCCGAGATGATCTCGCCGCGATCGGCGAAAACCAGCGGATTGTCGGAAACGGCGTTCGCCTCGCGTTCGAGCACCTGCCCGACGTGGCGCAGCGTGTCGATGGCGGCGCCCATCACCTGCGGCTGGCAGCGCAGGCTGTATGGATCCTGCACGCGGTCGTCGCCGGTGCGGTGCGAGGCGCGAATGCCGCTGCCGGCCAGCAGCGCGCGTTAGGCCGCAGCGGCGCGGATCTGGCCCGGCTGGCCGCGCAACGCGTGCAGCCGTTCATCGAACGGCGTGTCGCTGCCCATGGCCGCATCGACCGAAAGCGCGCCGATCGCGATCGCGGCGCGGAACAGCCGCTCCGCGCGCAGAAAATTCACCAGCGCGAGCGCCGTGGAAACCTGGGTGCCATTGATCAGCGCCAGCCCTTCTTTGGCGGCAAGCACGACCGGCGCCAGACCGGCGCGGCGCAATCCCTCGGCGGCCGGCATGCGCTCGCCGCCCAGCCGCACCTCACCCTCGCCGATCAACGGCAGGCAGAGATGCGCGAGCGGCGCCAGATCGCCGGACGCGCCGACGGAACCGCGTTCGGGAACCACCGGCAGGACGCCCGCGTTCGCAAGATCGAGCAGACGCTGGACGACGACCGGACGCACGCCGGAATGCCCGCGGGCGAGGCCGTTTGCTTTGAGGATCAACACGAGGCGGACGACCGCATCCGGGAGAGGTGCACCCACGCCCGCGGCGTGACTCAACAGCAGACGGCGTTGCAGGTCGCGGAGCTGATCGTCGGGAATCCGGGTGCGGGCGAGCTTTCCAAAGCCCGTGTTGACGCCATAGACCGGCTCGTGCCGCGCCAGCGCTGCCTCCACGGCAGCGGCCGCAGCCGTAATCGCCGGCGCAGCGCCGGGCGCAAGGGACACGGGTTCGGATGCGCCGAGCAGTCGATCGACATCGTCGAGCGCCAGCGCGCCGGGGGCGAGAACGAAGCTCATGGGAGGCAGTGTAGCCCGAAAC
>CAZUYG010000989.1:0-1583 GCA_964624265.1 uncultured Candidatus Odyssella sp. | reverse complement strand
CTTGGGGCTGAGCGCGGTGTAGAGTACGAGCGAGCCCAGCGCCTCGAGCACGGGTGCCAGCAGAGCCGGGATCGAGCCTTAGCCGACGAGGCCGACAGTGCGTCCGCCAAGCTCGCCATCTTCCTCCTGCAAGCGCGGCCCCGCCGCCCAGCCCTGCCCCTTGCGCGTGGCCGAATCGAGCGCGCTCAGACGGCGCAGCGCAGCGAGCATCAGCAGCAGCGTCATCTCGGCGACGGCGCGGCTGTTGGTGCCGGGCATGTTGCAGACGGCGATGCCGCGCGCCTTGGCCGCCTCGAGGTCGATCGTGTTGACGCCGACGCCGATCTTTTGGATCAGCTTCAATCGCGGCGCGGCGGCGATGTGCGCGGCGGTCACCGGCTTCAACACATGCCACAGCACCTCTGCGTCGGCCATGTGGCGCGCATAGAGCGCGTCGTCGGCTTCGGAGCAGGCGGCGATCTCGAGCCCTTCGGCCTTGAAGCCGGCGAGCCGCGCGGCGAGCTTCGGCCCGCAATCGTAACGGAACAGCACTTTCATCGGCGCAAATTGGCGCGCGCGCGGGCGATTGCGCAAGGCCGCTTCGCGCGGCCATAATCGCGCAAAGCATGAGCCTATGAACCAAGCCGCGCCCGACTCCCAAGCCGTCATCCGCTCCGTCCTCGCGCACGCCGGCCTGATCGGCGCCGGCGAGACCCCGCGCATGGACGCGCTGACCGGCGGCGTCTCCTCCGATATCTGGCGCATCGATCTCGCGCGCGGGCCCGTCTGCGTGAAGCGCGCGCTGGCGCGGCTCAAGGTGGCGCAGGTGTGGGAAGCGCCGGTCGAGCGCAATCGCTACGAGGCGGCGTGGATGCGCTTCGCCAACCAGGCCGCGCCGGGCGCGGCGCCCGCGCTGATCGCGGAAGACCCCGCCGCCGGCGCGCTGGTAATGGAATTCCTCGATCCGGCGCGCCACAAGCTCTGGAAAAACGAATTGCGCGACGGGCGGCCGGATTCCGCCTTCGCTGCCGCCGTCGGCGCGCGCCTCGCCACGATCCACGCCGCCAGCGCCGGGCGCGCGGACGTCGCCGCCATGTTCCCGACCGACGACATCTTCTACGCGATCCGCCTCGAGCCCTATCTCGTCGCCACCGGCCGCGCGCATCCCGATCTCGCCGCGGCGTTCGACGCGCTCGTGAAACGCACGGCGGCGACGAAGCGCGCGCTCGTGCACGGCGACGTGAGCCCCAAGAACATCCTCGTCGGACCGCGCGGCCCCGTCTTCCTCGACGCGGAATGCGCGTGGTACGGCGATCCCGCCTTCGACATCGCCTTCTGCCTGAATCACATGCTGCTGAAATGCCTTTGGACGCCGGCCGCGTCGGCCGGCTTCCTCGCCTCGTTCGATGCGCTCGCGAATGCCTATCTCTCCGGCGTGCGGTGGGAACCGCGCGACGAGATCGAGGCGCGCGCGGCGAGCCTGCTGCCGGGCCTGTTTCTCGCCCGCGTCGACGGCAAGTCGCCGGCCGAATACCTCACCGACGAGGCCTCGAAGCAGCGCGTGCGCCGCGTGGCGCAGCCGCTGATCGCGTCGCCGCCGCGCC
>CAZUYG010000988.1:0-1590 GCA_964624265.1 uncultured Candidatus Odyssella sp. | reverse complement strand
GATCCAGTCGGCGCCTTCGCCGCCGAAAATCGTGTCGTTGCCGGCCTCCCCGTGCAGCGAGTCCGCGCCGCCATTGCCGAAGATCGTGTCGTTGCCGTTGCCGGCGTGGAAAATATCCGCGCCCTCGCCGCCGACGAGCACGTCGTTTTCGTTGACCTGGGCGTTCGTGCCCGTCGTCGTGACCACGACGCCGCCGGCGGCGGCGCCGCCGAGTCCGCCGGTGCCGTAAACGCCGCCGCCGGTGGTGACGATGCCGCCGATCACATCGCCGCCCGCCGGCGGAATGCCGGGCTCGGGCGCGGGAGGCTCGGGCGGCGCCGGCGGCGGCGCTTCGTCGGCGGGGAAATCGAGCGTGTCGTCGATGTCGATATTGCGTCGGGCCATGATGGTTCTCGCGATGGGAGGACAGGGGGCAGGCGCGGCGCGGCCCCGCGCGGACGCATCGGGCCGCGCCGCTCTCGAACCGCGGCGACAGGAACTCCGCGGTCAGAGTTCGGGGATCAGAGGAAGAAGAAGTGGCCTTGCTGCCAGCCGAGCTGGTTCGCGGAAACGCCGTTGATCTCGGCCACCGCATAAACCTCGCCGCCGGCCTGGCTGCCGTTCTCGTCGATCCAGATCGTGGTGCCGAAGCCGGGCTGGCCCGGCGTGCCGTGCGTGCCGAGGCCGACATAGCCCTGCTCGAACGCATCGGCGATCGTGGCCGTGGCGGGATCGTTGTAGAGGAAGAAGCGCGTGCCGAGCAGCGCCTGGCGCAGGCCGATCATGTCCGCCTCCGGGCCGGTGGCCGTGAAGTCGGTGATCGTGTCCACCGGCGGCGCGTAGAACCCGCCATCGTGCGGGCTGCCGACGATGAATTTGTCGATGCCGGTGCCGCCCGTCATCACGCCGGCGCCGCGGCCGCCATTGAGCACGTCGTTGCCCGCGCCGCCGTCGAGACGGTCGTTGCCGACGCTGCCATAGAGCGTGTCGTTGCCGGCGCCGCCGAGCAGCCAGTCGGCGCCGTCGCCGCCGTCGATCGTGTCGTTGCCTTCGCCGCCCAGCAGCGTGTCGTGGCCGCCGCCGCCATAAACCGTATCGTCGCCGCCCGCGGCGTAGACGAAATCGTCGCCCAGGCCGGCGTCGATGGTTTCGCCGCTCTCGGTGCCGGCGATGGTGTCGTTCTCGTTGACCTGCGCATAGACGCCGCCGCGGGGCGCCATCACCTGATCGGCGATCGGGCCGGCGGAGCCTGCGTTGAAGGCGCTGGCGGCCGTTGCGGCGCCGGCGGCCTCCACCGGCGCGAAATCGGCGGCGGGCGCGGCGTGTGCGGCGGCGATCGGCGCGGGTTCGGAGTCGAAAGCTTCTGCGTCGATATCGAAGCTGGCTTTGCGTGCCATGGGTGCGCGGTCCTGCGGTTGGGTTGCCCCTGTCTGACGCGGACCCTAACCGATGCCCTCGCGCGGCGCTGTGACGGCGCGCATCACCGCGGCGTGCAGCCGGCGCGGCGCTACAACTTTCGCACTTGCTCTCCGGACTGTAGCGGCGGCGCGCAACGCGCCGCGCGGAATCGTCCGCATTTCCGCGCGCAAACGAAACGGGCGGGCCGCGAGG
>CAZUYG010000987.1:0-1593 GCA_964624265.1 uncultured Candidatus Odyssella sp. | reverse complement strand
CGGCGTCGCGATGGGCGGCGCCATTATGAACCTCGGCGGCGATCGGTAGTCCCGCGCGGGCGTGCGGCGGTTGCGCTGGCGGAATGCCGCGGGGCGCGGGGCCGTGGTAGCAACCCCTTCATGCGGGATGAAACGACCCTCGGCGCGCCCCGCGCGGTCTCCGCGCGCCGCGGGCTCGTGCTCGGCCTCGGCGCCGCGCTGATCTGGGGCGCCTACATGGCCTTTGCGCGGGCCGGAGTCGCCGACGGTCTGCGGCCCGAAGATTTCGTCCTGCTGCGGTTCGGAATCGCCGGCCTCATCATGCTGCCCTACATGCTGCGCAAGGGCATCGGCACGCTCGCCGGCGTCGGCTGGGGGCGCGGCTTCTGGATGATGCTGTGCGCGGGGCCGATCTTCATGCTGCTCGTCCCGGCCGGCTTCCTGTTCGCGCCGCTGCCGCACGGCGCCGTCGTGCCGCCGGCTTCGACCGTGCTGTGCAGCATGCTGCTCGCCGCGCTCGTGCTCGGCGATCATCCGCCCCGCCGGCGCATCGTGGGCGTTCTGATGATTTTCGCCGGCCTGCTTTGCATCGCCGGCAGCGGCTTTCTGTCCGGCGCGGGCGCGCGCGCCTGGATCGGCGATCTCATGTTCTTCGGCGCCGGGTTCCTGTGGGCGATCTTCACGGTCCTGCAGCAGCGCTGGCGCGTCGCGCCGATGCAGGCCGTGGCCGCGCTTTCGGTGTTCTCGGCGCTCGTCGTCATTCCGCCCTACGTCATCTGGTCCGGCTTCGACCGCTTGCTGGCGCTGCCGGTCCACATGCTGCTCCTGCAAGCCGTCATCCAGGGCGTGCTCGCCGGCGCGGTGGCGGTGCTCGCCTATTCTTCCGCGGTGGCAATTCTCGGCGCGAGCCGCGCGGCGGCGTTTCCCGCCACCGTGCCCGGCACCGCGACGCTGATCGGCATACCACTTACGGGCGAATGGCCGAGCGCGCTGCAATGGATCGGCATCGCGGTGGTCACGCTCGGATTGCTCGCGGCGCTCGGCGTCCGCCTGCCGCGGCGTGCCGCAAAAAAAGTGTAGCCACGACAGCGTCGATTCCTATTCTCCGACTTTCTGTCACAAGGGAGAATAGAATGACGCGTATTAGTGGAATCTACGGATTGGCGCTTGCGGCGGCATTTGTTGCACCGGCGGCGCCGGCAGCGGCCGCGGATCTCGTGTGCTTCTCGACGATCGGCCGCGGCGCCACGTGCCTCAACGGCGGGAAAATCGAACACCACACGCGCGCCAGTTCGCGTCTTCCCTCGGACAGTTTCGGCGCCCTCGTGGCCTGCGGCGACGCCATCGTCGCCACGGTCGGCGGATCGGTCGTCACGTACGACGGCAAAGCTTGGTCCGCGCCGAACCGGCCGCCCGGCGGATTCGCCTCGCGCCTCGCCTGCGCCGGGCCCGGCAAGTACTGGGTCTCGCTCACCGGCGGCGTCGCCTATTGGGACGGCGCCGCGTGGTCGAGCCACACGATGGCGCAGGCCGTTCCCGCCGCCGGCACGACGATCGTGTTCGACGTCGCCGCCGGCCCGAACGGCACGGCCTGGGTCGCGATGTCGAACGGCG
>CAZUYG010000986.1:0-1594 GCA_964624265.1 uncultured Candidatus Odyssella sp. | reverse complement strand
CGACGGCTACGACCACATCGGCATGATCGACGCCTCGGGCGGCGTGCTCGATCAGGACTACGAAATGTTCGAGCAGCAAACCCCGCACATCCTGCGCAAGCACGAATATCTCGCCGACTCGGCGGGGCCCGGGCGCTGGCGCGGCGGGCTCGGGGTCGAGACAATCTACGAGATAGGCTCGGACGACACGCAGCTCGTGACTTTCGGCGACGGCGATCACGAGCCGGCCTTCGGTCTCTTCGGCGGCGGTGCGGGCGGCCTCAACGCGATCAGGTTGACGACGCCGGACGGGCGAATGATCGTGCCGCTCAACAAGGACCTCATCCGCGGCCTGCCCAAGGGCACCGTTTACTGGCAACAGGCCGGCGGCGGTGGCGGATATGGCGATCCGACGCTGCGCGACCGCGCGCTGCTGGCACGCGAAGTCCGCGACGGCATCATCTCGCCCGAGGCCGCGCGCCGCGTCTACGGACTCGGAGATTGACGCTTATGGATTTCGCACTTTCCGAGGAACAGCGCGCGATCCGTGAAACTTTCGCCCGCTTCACGGACCGCGACGTTGCGCCGAAGGCAGCTTCGCTGGACGAAGCGCACGCCTTTCCGCGCGAGCAATTCCGCGAGCTCGGCCGGCTCGGCTTTTTTGGCATGCGCTATCCCGAAGCGGCCGGCGGCTCGGGCATGGACCTGCTCACGCTGTGCATCGCGGTCGGCGAGATCGCGCGCGGCTCCGCGTCGCTCGCCGGCTGCGCCACCATGCAGTCGCTGATGGGCACACATTTTCTCTATGCGCTGGCCGGCGCCGACATCAAGGAACGGCTGTTCAGACCCGCGCTCGCCGGCGAGAAGGTGGGCGCCATCTGCATGACCGAGCCGGACGCCGGCAGCGACCTCGACGGCATTTCGACCGGCGCTGAGGCGGTGCAAGGCGGCTACGTGATCAACGGACAGAAGACGTGGGTTACCTCCGCCCCGGTCGCCGATTTCTTCACCGTGTTCGCCAAGGCCGGCAAGGAGAAGAAGCTCACGATTTTCCTCGTCGAACGAGCTTTCGACGGGCTCGTGGTCGGCCGCGCGATCGAAAAGATGGGCGTCTGGGCGCTGCCTACGGCCGAAGTCGCGTTCCGCGACTGCTTCGTGCCGTCGTCGCACAAGCTTTGCGCCGAGGGCGAGGGGGAAGTTCATCTCAGGAAGCTGCTGGCGCAAATCCGCATCGTCACCGGCGCGATGGCGATTGGCATCGCGCGCGCGGCGCTCGCCGATGCTCTCAAATACGCAGCGGAGCGCAAGCAGTTCGGCAAGCCCATCAACCGCTTCCAGGCGATCCAGCTGAAGCTGGCCGAGATGGGCACGGCGCTCGAGGCGGCAACACGCTTCGTGCACTACGCCGCCTGGCTGTTCGACAGCGGCAAGCCGCACCACACCGAGGCCGCGATGGCCAAGCTGTTCGCAACCGAGAGCGCGGCCACGATCTGCGATCAGGCGGCGCGCGTCCTGGCGTCCTACGGCTACGCGATGGAGTTCCCGGTGCAGCGCTACCTGCGCGACGTGCGCTTCACGCTGATCGGCGGCGGCACCAGCGAGATCCTGAAACTCA
>CAZUYG010000985.1:0-1599 GCA_964624265.1 uncultured Candidatus Odyssella sp. | reverse complement strand
AGTCGGGCTTGGCCGAAGCGGCGGCGCAGGGGCCCGAATCCGCGCGGCGCGCTTTCGTCTCCGCGCCGGCGCTCCCGGCGGCCGCGGCGAGTGCCAACGCGGCCAGGATCGCAACGCGCGTCATCGCGCCGGCCCCGCGCTCAGTCTTTCGGAAACAGGAACTCGCGGCCGACCTTCACGCTGCGCTTGCCGTCGTAGTCGATGATGTCGGCGGTGGCGTAGGTCTCCATCCAGTTCTCGGGCAGGAACGAGCCGGTGCCGACGGCGTCGATCGGCGCGTCGGCGAGCGCCATCACGCGGCATTTCTCGGGCCCGAAGCCGGAGGAGGCGACGATGCGCACCTTGGGGAAGCCGGCGGCGTCGCATTTCTCGCGCATCAGCCAGATCGCGGCGGCCGAGACGCCGGGGCCGATCAGGTGGCGCAGCTCCGGTTCGGTGCGATAGCCGCGGATCGCGTCGGGCGCGTTGCGGTCGAGCACCTTGTAGGATTCGCCGGGGTCGAGCCCTTCCATGTAGCGGCTGCCCATCACGTCGAGGCGCACGGCGAGCTTGCCGGCCGCGGCGAGCTTCGGGAAGCGCCGGCACACGGCGAGCGTGTCGGTCACTTCCTTGCCGAAATAGTCGACGAGCACGGTGAGGTCTTCGTCCGGATAGGCCTCGTGGTACATCTCGGCCGCGCGCACGGTGGAGCCGGCGTAGCCGATGATCGCGTGCGGCATGGTGCCGACTCCGGCGTCGCGGCCGAAGAATCCGGCCGTGGCGCCGGTGGCGTTGCCGACGAAGCCCTTGGCCTCGTGCTTGCGCTGCGCGCGCACCGAGCCCACGCTGGCCGCATAGGCCATCAGCTCGGCCATCTGGATGCCGGCGCAATGGCGCGCATCGAAGGCGAGGAACGCCACGCGCGGCAGCTCCGAGCACATCGTGTAGGCGTTGTAGGCGGCGACGCAGCAGGCGCCGAGCTTCTGGAGGAAGATCGTCTCGAGATCGACGAGCGCGTGCAGCGAGCCCGAGAGATACATGATCGGCTCGCCGGCGCCGACCCATTTGCCCTCGGGATACATGAGCTTGATGTCGAAGCGCGTGCCGCGCGCGGCGGCGATGCTTTCGAGCCATTCGATCATCAGCCGCGGCGCCGAGACGACCGGGCGGCGCATGAAGATCGCATAGGTCGCGCGCTTGTCGCCGAACTTGCCGACGATGCCCTTGGAGCGGTTGAAATAGTGATCCGTCCAGGCCGGAACGTCGCGCTCCTCCGGCAGCAGATTGATGCGCCGGGCATTGGCCTTGAGGGGGCCAGCGTCGTTCATGGCAGGCTCTCGCGCACTTGTGGCGCCGGGAAAGTAGGGCGCGGCGGGCGCCAAGTCACCACACGCGGGTTCCCTGTGCGCCGGGCCGGGGCCTTGATTCTCTCGGAGATTTATTTCCTTGACTAGGATTTTATGTTCACTTATTGTTCTGCACAACCACCGATGATATAGGATTCCCCCATGTACCCGTATTCCGAAGACGAGCGCTCGAACGACGACAGCGAGACGGCGCTGAACCGCATGGTCGAGGACCGGCTCTACTGGCAGGAGCGGGACCCGGAATTCCGCGATT
>CAZUYG010000984.1:0-1600 GCA_964624265.1 uncultured Candidatus Odyssella sp. | reverse complement strand
TCCGACTCCTTCGTCAAGTCCTTCGGGATTTCGCCGGTAATGAGGCCCTTCGCCTTCGCGCCGAGCGCCGCGCGCAGATCGCCGAGGAATTTCGGCGGCGCGGCCAGCACGAGCCGGTGATAGGCGCCGCGCTGCGCGGCGGCGTCGAGATATTCGGCGACCACGGCGGCGAACTCGCGCTTCTCCTTGCGGATCGGCCCCTCCGCATCCTGGAAGCCGTGGCGCGCGCCGCCCACGCTTTCCTGGCCCTTGCCGGCCTCTTCGTAGCGGCCGTGCTCGTAGGGCGCGTGATTCAGGGTCGTGACGCTCTCGAGCGGCCCGCGCACCGCGTTTTGCTGCTTGATGCGGGCCGTGCCGGCATCCGCGACGCAGAACCAGGTGATCCGCTTGTTGGGCATGGGGTCCGTACTCCTTGCTTCGGTATCGTAAGCTGCCGGATATGGCCGAATTTCGGCATGATCCAGGTCAAGTGCGCGGGGCGCCGTTCAGCGGATCTCCTCGCCAGTAACGCTGCTCAGAAGATTGGCGGGCAGGCCCGTCGCGCGCAAGGCGGCGAGGATTTCGTCCACGTGGCGCGCGTCGCGCGTCTCGATCACCACGTCCAGCTCGGCCATCTTGAGCGGCACGTCGTGGAACAGGCGCTGATGATAGACCTCGACGATGTTGCCGCCGGCCTCGCCGATCAGATTGGCGACACGGCCGAGCAGGCCGGGCTGGTCGCTGATGTCGACGCGGATGCGCACGAGCCGCCCCGAGCGCACGAGCCCGCGCATCAGGATCGCCGACAGCAGTCGTGCGTCGATGTTGCCGCCCGAGATCACGATGCCCACGCGCTTGCCGGCGAACAGCGCGCGATTGGCGACGACGGCGGCGAGTCCCGCGGCGCCGGCCCCTTCGGTGACGGATTTTTCGATCTCGAGCATCAGCAGCACGGCCTGCTCGAGCGCGTCTTCGCCGACCAGCAGGATGTCCTCGACGAGCGCCTCGACGATCTTGCGCGTGATCTCGCCGGGGCGCTTGACGGCGATGCCCTCGGCGATCGTGACGCCGCCGGCATGCGGCTCTTCGCCGTGGAGCACCTGCGACATCGCCGGATAGAGCTTGGCCTCGACGCCGTAGATCGCGATGGTCGGGCGCAGCGCCTTCGCGGCGACGGCGATGCCGGAGACGAGCCCGCCGCCGCCCACCGGAACGACCAGCGCATCGAGCGCTTCGCCGCCTTCGAGCATTTCGAGCGCGATTGTACCCTGGCCGGCGATGATCTCGGCGTCGTCGTAGGGGTGCACGAAAACGAGACCGCGCTCGCGCTGCAGCGCGCCCGCATGGTCCTGCGCCTCGGATAGATCGGCGCCCTTCACCACGACCTCGGCGCCGAAGCGCCGCGTCTGGGTGATCTTCGTGAACGGCGTGCCCTCGGGCATCACGATGATTGCGGGAATGCCCAGACGCTGCGCGTGATAGGCGATGCCTTGCGCGTGATTGCCGGCCGAGCAGGCGATCACGCCGGCGCGCCGCTGGGCGGGCGCGAGCCGCGCGAGCTTGTTGAGCGCGCCGCGCTCTTTGAACGACGCCGTGTATTGCAGATTCTCGAACTTCAGAA
>CAZUYG010000983.1:0-1608 GCA_964624265.1 uncultured Candidatus Odyssella sp. | reverse complement strand
CATCGGCGTGGCCGTGCTCGGCATTCTCGCCGCCCAGTTCCTGATCGATTCGCCCGACCTCGTGGGCCAGCAGCCCGACGGCGACGCGGCCCCCGCGCCCGGCGCCGCGGCTCCGCCGAAGGGTTGGGCGCTCAAGGCGTCGCTGACGACGAAGCCCTTCCTGCTGCTCTATGCGGCCGTCGGCGCGCTTTCGATGCCGCTGTTCGTGCCGTTCGTGCACATCGTGCCGTTCGCGCGCGATCTCGGCATCTCGCAGGGCACCGCGGTGCTGCTCGCGAGCTTCATCGGCATCGGCAGCATCGTCGGCCGCTTCGGACTCGGTTCCGTGGCCGACCGGCTGGGGCGCCGCGTGACGATGACCGCCATGTTCATGGGCCTCACGATCATGCTGGCGTTCTGGCTCGTTTCGGGCAATGCGTGGATGATCGGCGTCTTCGCGCTGGTCTACGGCGCCTGCTATGGCGGCTTCGTGGCGCTCGTGCCGGCCGTGCTCATCGATTATCTCGGCACGCGCAACGCCGGCGCCATCATCGGCGCGCTCTACACCAGCGTGGCCCCGGGCACGCTGATCGGCCCGCCGCTCGCCGGCTATGCCTACGATCTCTGGGGCAGCTACACGGTTCCGCTCGTGGTCGCGATCGCGCTGATGGGGCTGGCCACGCTCATCACCTTCGCGGCGCCCGATCCCGCGAAATGGCGCGCGGAAAACCCGGCGCCATAGCGACGCGGCAGCGCCGCAGCACCAGGAGCGCGGCTACAGCGCCGCCTTGATCTTCTCGTAGTTGGCCTTGATCGCGGCCATGTCGCCCGGCTTGTGGCCCCAATTCATCTTGAGCTCGTCGCCGACGCGGCGCGGCAGGATGTGGACGTGGAAGTGGAAGACCGACTGCGCGGCGCCGGGGCCGTTGGCCTGCAAGAGATTGATTCCGTCGGGCCGCAGCGCGGTCTCGACCGCCTTGGCGACCCGCTGCGCCGCCGCGAGGACCGGGCCGAGCAGCGGCGCCGGCATCGCGGCGAGATTTTCCCAGTGCTCTTTCGCGATCGCGAGCGCGTGTCCGGGATTGCCGGGATTGATGTCCATGAACGCAAGCGCATGCTCGTCTTCGAGCAGCTTGAAGCACGGGATCTGGCCGGCGACGATCTTGCAGAAGACGCAGTTGGGATCGGTGCGCATGCGCTGGCCTCGCTAGGCTTTCGAAAGAAGACTAGCCAAGGCCCCGAACCGCCGGAAGGGCGAAGCGCCTCGATCGCCGGAGTGTTCGGCGGCGCGCTTTGCACCGGCACTGCCGAAGCGTTCGCGCAGCGCGTCGGCCAGCCATGCTTCGGCCTGCTCGCGACGCTTGGCCGCGAGCCGGCCGGTTTCGGCAAGCAGCGCCCGGTGGCGTTCGAACGCATCGAGCAGATCGCCCACACCCTGCCCCGATTGCGCCGAGACGATCAGCACCGGCGCGCTCCAGCCGCCGGCCTCGAGCGAGAGCGCCCCGGCCGCATCCGCCGCCGTGCGGCGCGCCGGATCGCCGAGATCGCCCTTGGTGACCGCGACGACGTCGGGACTCTCGACGATGCCGGCCTTCATGTATTGCAGCGAATCGCCCGAGCCCGGCTGCA
>CAZUYG010000982.1:0-1609 GCA_964624265.1 uncultured Candidatus Odyssella sp. | reverse complement strand
CCCCAGTTGATCACCGAGCGCTGCGAGCCCTGGTTGATCGTCATCTGGTTGCCGGACTGGCTGATCGTCGATTGTCCGGCGACCACTTGGCCCTGGGTCGGCAGCGCGCCGGGCGCGAGTTGCGCGTTCGCCGCGGCGGCCCAGAGGCAGCTCACCAGCGCTGTCGTGGCCAGAAGGCCGGTGCGGCGGAATCCGCCGATCGGTGTCACCATGGAGCGATGAAGCGTTGCCGGCTTGCGAATGCGATTCCTTCCGCGAACGGGCGTGGCGCGAACCATGGGATCCCCCAAGCAAAGTAGATCTGACGAGACGATCGACTGGCGCTCTTGGGATCGCGGACGAGCCGGATTTCGCTCAATCCTGTCTAAAATCCCAGGCAGTGATTCGGTACCGCGCGGCAAATAGTTAATGCAAGGTGAATCATTTGCTAGAGTTGTGGCGGATCGTTGATCCGCACACCGCGTTGTGCGGAGTCGCTTTTTGCTGCATCGCACAAGAATGCGTGCGCGTGCTTCGAGGACCACCAGCGATGCCGGAACGAGACGCAATAGCGTGGCGCCATCGGTGAATCCGCCCGACTCTACTGCCGTCCGCGATCAATTGGCCGAAGCGGAACGCCACTTTGCCGCCGGCCATACAGCGGATGTCGAGACGATCTGCACGTCCGTGCTGGCCAGCCATCGCGATCATCCCGGGGCGCTCACGCTGCTGGGCGCGCTGGCGCACCGCGCCGGCGACATGGCGCGCGCCGCCGGATATTTTTCCCGCGTCGAAGCGGCCGCGCCCGACGATCCTCGCGCCCTCGTCAATCACGGCGTCGCGCTGCTGGCGCTCGGCCAGGCGGAGGCGGCGATCGGCCGGCTCGAGCGCGCCAGCGCGCTGGCGCCCGGCATGCCCGATGCGTGGTTCAACGTGGCGCGCGCACGGCAGGAGCTCGGGCGCATCCAGGCCGCCATCGCCGCCTACGAGCGCACCGTCGCGTTGGCGCCCCACGATACGCAGGCGCTCAACAACCTGGGAAAACTGCTGCTCGGCGAAGGCCGCGCCGGCGACGCGGTGCGCGCTCTCGCGCGCGCAGTCCAGCTCCGGCCCGGCTACACCAGGGCGCTGTTCAATCTCGGCGAGGCCCAGATCGCCGACGGCAAGGCGGACGACGCGATCGCCTGCGTCCGCCGAGTGCTCGCACTCGAACCCGAACACGCGGCGGCCGCCATTCGGCTCGGCGGCGAGCTCCGCGCACTGGGGCGGCTCGACGAAGCCGAGGCGGTGTTTCGCGACGCCGTCGCGCGGCACCCGTCATCGTCCGATGCCTGGGGCGGGCTCGGCGTCACGCTCGGCGCGCTGCGCCGCTTCGCCGAATCCGAATCGGCATTCCGCCGCGTGATCGCGCTCGCACCGCAAAGTGCCGGCGCCCATAGCGACATGCTGCTCGGCTTCGACTATCGCACCGACGTGACGCCGGAGCGCCTGTTCGCCGAGCATCGCGCCTGGGACGCGGCGCACGGCGAACGCTTCCGCCGGGACTGGCCGATCCACGACAACCCGCGAGCGGCCGACCGTCCGCTGCGGGTCGGCTTCGTGTCGCCTGATTTCGGCCTTCACCCCGTCG
>CAZUYG010000981.1:0-1614 GCA_964624265.1 uncultured Candidatus Odyssella sp. | reverse complement strand
CGGTCGAGATGAACTCGGTGCCGAGCGCCTCGGGCGTCGTTCCCATCTCGGCCGCGCGCTTCACGAGTGCGCGAGAGAACGGCTGGTTCGCCTCCAGCATGCGCGCCGCTTCCTGCGCCACGTCGTGGATCTCCGGCACCGCAGCGTAGCTGCCCGGCCCGCGCAGGAAGTTCTCCATCGGCTTCATGTAGGGCGCCGAGTGCTGCGCAGCGCTCGAGCCGGTGGCGAGAGCGGCGTAGTCGGTGAACTCGTGGGACTGCGCGCCGATGCGGAACACGTCGCGCAGCACCGGGTTCTCCTCGACCATGACCGCGCCGCGCGCCACGTTCTTCAGCCCGCCCGCCATGATCGCCCCGGTCGGCATCTGTCCGATCTGCGTGATGAAGGCGCGCGGCAGGGCCATGCGGCTCGCCGCCGACTGCAGCATCGACGTTCCGGCGTCGGTGTTAATCGGCGGGGCGTACCGCTCCTGTAGCGCGCCGACGTAGGCGTCGTACACCTTCATGTCGCGCCGATTGAACAGATCCTCGAGCTGTGCCGCGGCGTGCTCACCGACGATCATGTCCTGCGCGCCGCCGCCGGGGAGCTGCACGCGGATCTTGACCGGCTTGCCGCCGAACGCCTGCGCGTTGGCGATGCGCGGCACGTCGGCCTGGACGTGCGTGCGCAGCACGTCGGGCGCGTACTTGTTGTACTCGGTGCCCTCCTCGAGGACGCGCGCCTTGCCGGCGGCGGCATTGGCGCGCAGCCCGCCGAGCTGCCGCATCGCCTGCCGGTGCGAGAGCTCGGGATCGCGCTCGGCGATGCGCTCGATCGCCGTCTGCTCGCTGATGTTCGGTGCCATCGGGTCGGGCACCGGCTGGCGCGGGTAGTAGCGCCCATCCTCGACGAGCTGGCGTTGCGCGTAGAGCCGCTCGGGGTTGTCCGGCGCGCCGCCGATCGGCGCGATGTCGACGCCCTGGTCGTAGAGGTCGACTGCACGCTGGCGCGCACCGGCACCCTTCAGCTCGTCGTACACGTCGGCGCGCTGGCCGAGCTCGCCGAGCTGGCCGAGCTCGTCCTGAATCGGCTGCGCGAGCGAGCGCAGGCGAGGGTCGTACTTGTCCGGGTTGCGCAGCATGTCGGCGAACCGCTGCGCCTGCGCGCCCTGCGAGCCTCCCTCGAGCGGTGGCCCGCCCTCGATCACGTCGACGACACGAGACGATAGGTCGCCGCCCTCTGCAGGAGGTAGCGTCGCGAACGGCTCGCTGGCCGCATCGGTCTGGGGGTCGAACCAGTTGCGCAGGCGTCGCTCGTAGTTGTTGGCGTACTCGATCTGGTCGGCGAGGTCGTCTCGCCCGAGCTGCCGGAGACGCCGGATCCTCCCCGCCGTGTACTTGGCATAGGTGTCTCCGAGCCCCTCGTGCACGCGCGTCGGCGTGCCGGGAGGCGGCGCATCCGCGCCGGTCGCCTGCAGCATCGGGCGTCCGTTGCCGCCGAGGTCGTCGATCGTGATCGGACGATCCTCGATGATGCCGCCCGCGACCGGGCGCGTCGTCGACTCGCCGCGGATGCGGCGCATCAGGCGCTCGGTAGGCGTGCCCTCGGCGTAGCTGCGCAGCAGGCGGCTCGCGA
>CAZUYG010000980.1:0-1617 GCA_964624265.1 uncultured Candidatus Odyssella sp. | reverse complement strand
AAGCGACGTCCGTGTCCTTGTCGTGGATGCGCCATTGGCTGATGCCGTAAAGCCCGTCGAGGCTGGCCTTCGTGCTGGCGGCGATCGCGAGGATCGTCTGGTTGCGGCCCGGGATCGAGGTGATCATGTTGACGTTCCAGCCCATCTGGCGCGAGCCGGTGTAGGCGGTCACGGTCTGGCGCACGATCGTGCCGAGCACGACGAGATCGACGCCGGCGTTCTTGAGCGAGGCGAGCTGCGCCGAGAGATCGACTTCGGTCGGCTTGAACGTCGCCGTGGCCGCGACGGTCGTATTGTTCGCCTTCACCGCGTCGTTGACACCCTTCAGCACGAGCTGGCCGAACGGATCGTCCTGATAAAGCACACCGATCTTCGTGGGCTTCAGCGTCTTGATCGCCCAGTTGACGCCGGCGGCCGTGCCCCAATCGTAGTTCACGACGAAGGTGTAGCTGAGCGGGCTCTTCGCCGCGTGGAACGGGCCCGCGACGCCCGACCAGGGGAAGAGGTGCGGCACGCCGGCCTCGAGCGCCTTGCCGTGGGCGGCGATGGTCGGCGTCGTGCCGAACGAGTTGACGATCGCGAACACCTTGTCGGAGCCGACAAGCTTCTCGACCGCGCGCACGGCCTTGGCCGGATTGAAGCCGTTGTCCTCGACGATGACGCGGATCTTGCGGCCGTGGATGCCGCCTTTCTCGTTGATCTCGTCCACCTTCATCATCATGCCGGTGCGCAGCCATTCCATGCCGGCCGCGGTGGGTCCGGTGAGGTCGAGATGCGAGCCGAGCACGATTTCGGTGGCGCTGATGCCTTGCGGCGTCTGCGCAAGGGCACCGCCGGCGGCGAAGCACGCGGCGAGCGCCGCGACGCGGATGGTGGATTTCATCTGTTTCCTCCCTCGAAGATTTTCACGCACTCTAAGTCAGTTTCATAACGAAAGCTACTTTCGCCTTAGCCATACATGCCCTCGATGAGCGGTGCGTATTTCTGGGCCACCACCTTGCGCTTGAGCTTCATCGTCGGCGTCAGCTCCTCGTCCTCGGGCGTCAGCAGCACGTCGATGAGGCGGAATTTCTTGATCGTCTCGACGCGCGCGAGCTTCTTGTTCACGGCCTCGATCTCGCGCTGGATCAGCCCCTGAACCGCTTCGGCGGCGCACAGGCTCGCGTAATTCGTAAACGGCACGCGCTGGTCCTGCGCGAAGCGCGCGACGTTCTCGAGATCGATCATGATCAGCGCCGAGAGGAACGGGCGCTTGTCGCCGATCACCACCGCGTCGGCGATGTAGGCGCTGGCCTTCAGCTGGTTCTCGATCTCGGAGGGCGTCACGTTCTTGCCGCCCGCCGTGATCATCACGTCCTTCAGGCGGTCGGTGATGCGGAGATAGCCGTCGGGTTCGAGCGCGCCCACGTCGCCGGTGTGCAGCCAGCCCTCGGCGTCGATGGCGGCCGCGGTCTCGGCCGGCTTGTTGAGATAACCGGCGAACACGTTGTCGCCGCGGATCAGGATCTCGCCGGTATCGGCGAGCTTGATCTCGATTCCGGGCGGCGGCGGGCCCACCGTGCCGACGCGGTTGCGCCCAAGCGGGTTCACCGTGGCGAGGCCGCAGCTCTCGGTGAG
>CAZUYG010000979.1:0-1619 GCA_964624265.1 uncultured Candidatus Odyssella sp. | reverse complement strand
CGACCAATCGAACTGCAACAAGGACTATTCCTGCGTCAAAGGCTTCTGCCCGTCGTTCGTCTCGGTCTACGGCGCGGCGCCGCGCAAGTCGCGCGCGGTTGGGCCCAAATCGATGCCCGACGGCGAGATCCCGCTGCCGAAGATCCCGAAATCGGTCAATCCGCGCGGTATCCTCGTCACCGGCATCGGCGGCACCGGCGTCATCACGATCGGCCAGCTGCTCGGCGTCGCCGCGCACATCGAGGGCAAGGGCGTCTCGGTGCTCGACATGACCGGCCTCGCGCAGAAGAACGGCGCGGTGATGAGCCATGTGCGCATCGCCGACCGGCCGGAAGAGATCTACGCATCGCGCGTCGCCGCCGGCGAGGCCGACGCGGTGATCGGCTGCGACGTGGTCGTGGCCGCCTCGCCCGATGCGATCCGCACGATGAAGGCCGGCAAGACCAGGGCCGTGATCAACGGCTACGAGCAGATGACGGCCGCGTTCATCCAGAACCGCGACCTGCAGTTCCCGAACGCGGCGCTGCAAGCCTCGATTTCCGAAGCGGTCGGGCCGGAGGGCATGCACGTCGTCGATGCCACGCGCATCGCCACCGCGCTGATGGGCGACGCGATCGCCGGCAACATGTTCATGCTCGGCTTCGCGTTCCAGAAGGGCCTGATCCCGCTTCAGCTCGAATCGATCGACAAGGCGATCGAGCTCAATGCCGTCGCCGTGCGCATGAACAAGGAGGCGTTCGCCTGGGGCCGCCGCGCGGCGCACGATCTCGAGGCGGTGGCCAAAATCGCGTTCCCGGCCGAGCCGGTGCCGCTCGCGCGCCCGGCCGCGAAATCGCTGACCGACATCATCGCGCTGCGCGTCAAAGACCTCACCGCCTACCAGAACCGCAAATACGCCGAGCGTTATGAGCGCCTCGTCGGCGAGGTCCGCCGCGTCGAGGGCGAAAAAGGCAAGGGCAAAGCCGGGCTCGCCGAGGCGGTCGCGCGCAATCTCTACAAGCTCATGGCCTACAAGGACGAATACGAGGTGGCGCGGCTCTACACCGACGGCGCGTTCCTGAAGCAGCTCCGCGACCAGTTCCAGGGCGACTACACGATGAAGTTCCACCTCGCGCCGCCGCTGCTGGCACCGCGCGACGCGCGCACCGGGCACCTCCAGAAGATGACGTTCGGCCCCTGGATGATGCCGGCGTTCCGCGCGCTCGCGAAGATGAAGTTCCTGCGCGGAACGATGCTCGACATCTTCGGCCGGTCGGCCGAGCGCAAGATGGAGCGCAAGCTCATCGACGAATACGAGGCGACGGTAAAGACGCTGCTGAACTCGCTCACGCCCGACAATCACGCGCTCGCGGTCGAGATCGCGGCGGTCCCCGACGCGATCCGCGGCTACGGCCACATCAAGGAGCAGTCGGTCAAAGAGGCCAAGGCGAAAGAAGCGACGCTCCTCAAGGCCTGGCACGATCCCGCCAAGGCCGGGATGTGGAACCAGCGCGCGGCGGCGGAGTAGGCGCTAATCCTCAAAGCGATCGTCATCCCGACCGGAGCGAGCCGTTCTCACGGCTCGCGGAGTGGAGGGATCGCGAGGCAGGCGCACGCGGCCTCTGCGCCACGATCCCTCC
>CAZUYG010000978.1:0-1624 GCA_964624265.1 uncultured Candidatus Odyssella sp. | reverse complement strand
GGGCCGATCCTCACCGATTCGGGCGGCTTCCAGGTGATGTCGCTCGGCCAGCTCCGGAAGCTCACGCAGAAGGGGGTCGTCTTCCGCTCGCACATCGACGGAACGGAGCATTCGCTGACGCCGGAGCGATCGATCGAAATCCAGCACCTGCTCGATGCCGACATCGCGATGGTGCTCGACGAATGCACGACCTGGCCGGTCGAAAAGCGCGAGGCCGAGAAATCGATGCGTCTTTCGCTCGGCTGGGCTGCGCGTTCGAAGAAGGCGTTCCGCGCGCGCGCCGGCTACGGCCTGTTCGGCATTGTGCAAGGTAGCGTGTTCGACGACCTGCGGCGGGAGTCCGCCGCAGGCCTCGTCGAGATCGGCTTCGACGGCTATGCGGTCGGCGGCCTCGCCGTAGGCGAGGGGCAGGCCGAGATGTTCCGCACGCTCGACGCCACCGTCCACCTGCTGCCCGAGGATCGCCCGCGCTACCTCATGGGCGTCGGGCGGCCCGACGACATCCTCGGCGCCGTCGCGCGCGGCATCGACATGTTCGATTGCGTGCTGCCGACGCGCATGGGCCGCACCGGCAAGGCGTTCACGCGCCGCGGCGAGGTCAACATGCGCAATGCGCGCCACGCCGAAGACCCGCGCCCGATCGAGGAAGGCTGCGCGTGCCCGGCCTGCACGCGTTTCTCGCGCGCCTATCTCAATCATCTGTTCAAGGCCGGCGAGATGCTCGGGCCGATGCTGCTGACGCGGCACAACCTCCAGCACTATCAGGACCTGATGCGCGAGATCCGCGCCGCGATCGAGGCCAGCCGCTGGGCCGCGTTCCGCGAAGAGCGCGCGGCGCTTTACAGGGCCGGCGACATCGCCGCGCTCTGAGTGCGCATGCCGCTCTGGCCGCAAACGCCGCGAAGGCCTAAGTTGCCGCGATGCCGAAGAAATCCCGCCCGAACCTGACGCTGCTCGGCCGCCCGGCGCGGCTGCCGGAAAGCCCCGCCGCGGCCGTGCTCGAAACCGTGCCGAATCCGCATCCCGGCACGACCTATCTCGTGCGCTTCACCGCGCCCGAATTCACGACGCTGTGCCCGATCACCGGCCAGCCCGATTTCGCGCATCTCGTCATCGACTACGTGCCGCGCGCCAAGCTCGTCGAAAGCAAGAGCCTGAAGCTCTATCTCTCCGCGTTCCGCAACCAGGGCGCCTTTCACGAAGACTGCACGCTGAGCATCGCGAAGCGGCTCGAAACGGCGCTCAAGCCGCGCTGGCTGCGCATCGGCGGCTATTGGTATCCGCGCGGCGGCATGCCGATCGACGTGTTCTACCAGTCCGGCCCGCCGCCCAAGGGCCTCTGGCTGCCCGATCAGGGCGTGGCGCCGTATCGCGGGCGGGGCTGATGCGGACGTCCGTTCCCGCGCGCCGACAAAATCCTGTCGCTCCCGCGAAAGCGGGGGGCCAGGCGGACGCGGGCGACATGCCGGCCGGCAGTATCGCCGGCTCGAGCGATGGGTCCCCGCTTTCGCGGGGACGACGAGAAAAGGAGATCTCCGGGAGTCGCTCGGAAGCGAAAGACGCGATCGCCGCGAAGGCGCGGGAGCTCGGCTTCGATTCGATCGGATTCACCGCCGCGGCGCTG
>CAZUYG010000977.1:0-1629 GCA_964624265.1 uncultured Candidatus Odyssella sp. | reverse complement strand
CCGGCCTTCGTCGAGCACAATCCGCGCGCGCTCTTGCGCGCCCAGGCCGCCGGCGTGCCGGTGATCGCGTCGCGCGAATGCGGCCTGCCGCGCGAGCCGGGCGTGACCCTGGTGCCGGCCGGCGACGTCTCGGCGCTCAGCGCTGCGCTGCTCGCGGTGCTCGGCTGGGACAAGCCCACGCTCGCGCACGCGGCGTAACACGGCGCGCGACGCTACAGACGGTCGCCCGGAGGGTGCAGCGCGGCTATGCTGCAGGCCTCACTTCGAAAAATGAGGGGGAGATGGCAAAGATCGGATTCATCGGGCTCGGCGCCATGGGCCGGCCGATGGCGGGCAACCTCGCCAAGAAGGGCTTCAGCCTCGTCGTCCACGACGTGCGCCGCGAGCCGGTCGACGCGCTCGTGAAGCTCGGAGCCGTCGCGGGCAATGGCGCGGCCGGCGTGACGCAGGCCTCCGACATCGTCGTGACCATGCTGCCCGACTCGCCCGACGTCGAGGCGGCGGTGCTTGGGCCGGGCGGCATCCTCGACAACGCGAAGCCCGGCCAGCTCGTGATGGACATGAGCACGGTCGATCCCGGCACCACCGACAAGCTCGCCGCCGCCGCCGCGAAGAAGGGCGTGGGCTTCGTCGATGCGCCGGTGGGGCGCCTCGTGCAGCACGCGATCGAAGGCAAGTCGCTGTTCATGGTCGGCGGCACGCAGGAAGACGTGGCGCGCGCACGCCCGCTGCTCGAGGCGATGGGCGACACGATCCATCATTGCGGCCCGGCCGGCGCCGGCACGCGCACCAAGCTCGTGAACAACTACCTCGCGATCTTCCACTGCGTGCTGAACGCGGAAGCGTTGGCTTTCGCGCAGGCCATGAAGCTCGACCTCAAGACCACGCTCGACGTCATCTACGGCACCACGGCCGTGAACGGGCAGAACAAGGTGAACTGGCCGAACAAGGTGCTGAAGGGCGACACGTCGCCCGGCTTCCGCATCGCGCTGGCGCACAAGGACGCCTCGCTGATCACCGAGGCCGCGCGAAAAGCGGGCGTGCCAATGTTCGCCGGCGTCGCCGCCCGCGAGATGCTGGGACAGGCGGCCCGCACCGGCGATTTCGGCAACAAGGATTTCTCGGCGATGCTCGACTATGTGTGCGAGCAGGCAAAGATCAAAGCGCCGCGGCTATAGTTTGCGAATGACACGATTTGTAGGGGCGGGTCTCGGACCCGCCCTGCCGCCGCCGGCGAAGCGCTCGAGTTCGGGAACGCGGAAACGAAAAGGGCGGGTCTGAGACCCGCCCCTACGAATTTGCTTCGGACTTCCGGGACTACCGCTGCCCCGGATTGCGCCGTGCGGGCGGGGGCGGCGCGGGCTTCTCTTCGACCTTCGTCGCCGGCGGCGCGGCGGGCTTCGGCTCTTCGGGCTTCGCGGCGGGCGTCGGCGCCGGCTTCGGCTCCTCGGTCTTTTTTTCTTCTTCCTTCTTCTCGGGCTCGAGCAGCTCTTCGAGCTTCCAGCTCATGAAACGCGAGCTCGTCGTGGGCAGGTGGTAGGCCCAGGCGCGCACGCGGCTGTTGATCTCGGCCGCTTCCTTGCGGACCGCGTCGGCGTCCTTGAGCTTCGAATCGGCCTTGGGCTTCTC
>CAZUYG010000976.1:0-1631 GCA_964624265.1 uncultured Candidatus Odyssella sp. | reverse complement strand
TCGGCCAGCGGATAGGAGCGCCGTGCCATGTCGGGGGCGGTGGACGGCGCCGCAGCCTCGTTCATGGACATTGCCTTTCTGCCTCTTATTATCGCGCCGTCACTCTACGCCGATTCGAAGGAGCCCGGCCATGCGCCTCGTCGACATCAATCATGTCGCGATTCGAACGCTCGATCTCGACAAGACCAACACGTTCTACACGGACGTGCTCGGCATGCAGCTCGCCAAGCGCCCGCCGTTCGACTTTCCGGGCAGCTGGCTTTCGATCGGCCACACGATGATTCACGTGATGGCCGGCAAGGCGGCCTACGATATCGAGGGGAAATTCCGCCCGGTCGGCGGCACGGTCGACCACATCAGCATCTCGGCCGAAGGCTTCGACGGCTACGCGAAGCGCTTCACCGACCACGGGCTCGAATGGCGCGAATTCGCGGTGCCGGAAGCGGACATCGTGCAGCTTTTCGTGCGCGACCCCAACGGCATCCTGATCGAGCTCAACTTCACCGCCAGCAAGGAAGGCCGCGCCGGCCAGAAAGCCGATCTCGAGCGGCAGTATCTGCCCGGAAAATTCTAACCCGCGGCGCGATGCGCGCGCGCCCGGGTCAGCCGTGACCCATGACGTTGTGCTGCGCCGCATTCTGAACCTGCGCCACTTGACTCTCGGCGTGCGCGGCCATCGCGGCGAAGTCGTTCCCGGGGCCGATCGCGCCGGCGCTCGCATCGGCGTTAGCAGGCGTGGAAGCGGACGCGGAATCACTGCTGTCGAAGAGTTCCTGCGGTTTCATCGGCGCCGCCTTGCCGGCATCGCTCTCGCCGCCGCCGTCCATGCCGGCCATGCTCACCGGCGCCTCGGCTTCGCCGGGACCGGGCGCGATCGCCGCGGCCGCGAAGCGGTACGGCCCCGGACCGCTGTCGTGGCCCTCGATCCAGCCGCGCTGGACCGCCGCCGCATCGACCGCGAGCACGGCGAGATCCCCCGGCCCGTCGCTCTGGCTGCCGGTCACGCTCACGACATCGCCGCCGATCTCCATGCCCGTGGCGACGATCAGCGTCAGTCCCTCCGGGCCAGTCTCGAAGGCCGAGGCGGTCTCGCGCGCTGCATCGCCGCGCGCGACACCACCGTCCGGCCGTTCCCCGCCTTCGCCCGGCGGCAAATCGAGCTTCTGGGGCTCCGCAAAGGACGCCGGCGACGACAATTTGGCCAGCGGGGTCTCCGGCGCCGCCAGCGCCGCACCGAGCGCGACGGGTTCCGGCGCCAGCGCCCCAAGATGAGTGAGCGGCGCGGGTCCATCTCCCGGATCGAACGGCGTCAGCTGATGTCCGCCTGCGGCCCCGGCACCATCCGACCCTGCGCCCGGCGTCAGGTCGCCGAGCGCGACCTTGTCGCCCTTCGTGTCGTAGAGCGCGAGATCGGTGCTGCCCTTCAGCGCCGAATAGCCCTCGAGCACGAGGACCGCGCGGTCCTTGAAGGTGAGCACGAGGTCTCCGTCTTTGCTCACATGCGCCTGTGCGACCTCGGTCGCGCCGAAGGCGAGCGCCGCCGGTTTGTCCGCACTCAGTTTGAAATGCTGGGTGTCACCGGCCGCCGGTTTTTCGACGATCGTGATGCCGGGGCTCGGCGCCGGTGCTTC
>CAZUYG010000975.1:0-1635 GCA_964624265.1 uncultured Candidatus Odyssella sp. | reverse complement strand
GCGGCGCGGTCGAGGTGGCGGCGGCCGTGGTGAAGGCGGGCGGCCGCGCCACCGTGGTTTCGGCCGGCGGGCCGATGGTGCGCGAACTGGAGCGCGCGGGCGCCACGCATGTCGCCATGCCGGTCGACAGCAAGAATGCCTATCAGATGTGGCGCAATGCGCGCGCGCTGGCGGCGCTGATCGCCGGCGAGCGTGTCGATCTCGTTCACGCGCGCTCGCGCGCACCGGCCTGGAGCGCCCGTGCCGCCGCGCGCCGCGCCGGCGTGCCCTTCGTCACCACCTTCCACGGCACCTATAACTTCAAGTCCTGGCTCAAGAAACGCTACAACGCGGTGATGGCCGGCGGCGACCGCGTGATCGCGATCTCCAATTTCATCGCCGAGCACGTGAAGACGCACTATCGCGTGCCGCCCGAGCGCATCGAAGTGATTCACCGCGGCGTCGATCTCGACATTTTCGCGCCGCAGGCCGTGCCGGTCGCGCGCATTCTGGCGCTCGCGCAGCGCTGGCGCCTGCCCGATGGCGTGCCGGTCGTGATGCTGCCGGGCCGCCTCACGCGCTGGAAAGGGCAAACGGTATTCCTGGAGGCGCTGGCGAGGCTCGCCGATCTCGAATGCATGGGCGTCGTCGTCGGCGGCGATCAGGGGCGCACCGGATATCGCGAGGAACTCGAGGAGCGCATCGCGGCGCTCGGCCTCGAAACCAAGGTGCGCCTCGTCGGCGACGTGAACGACATGGCCGCCGCCTTCATGCTGGCCGACGTCGTCGTCTCGGCGTCGACGGATCCGGAGGCGTTCGGCCGCATCGTCGTCGAGGCGCAGGCGATGGGCCGGCGGGTCATCGCCAGCAATCACGGCGCCGCGCCCGAAACGGTGCGCGAGGGCGTTACCGGCTGGCTCGTGCCGCCGGGCGACTCCGTCGCGCTGGCGGATGCGATCCGCAAGGCGCTGGGCCTCACTGCGGAGCAGCGGCAGGCGATGGCTGCGGCCGCGGAAGCCCATGTGCGCGCCAATTTCGCGAAAGAAACGATGTGCGCCAAGACGTTGGCGCTCTACCAGGCCGTCGCGGCCGAGGCGGCGCGCGGCGCTGGCGAGGCCGGCGCGCGATGAGCGCAAACGCGGCCGGCGCCGCTCCCGACGCGCGGGATTACGAGCGGGTTCTGGTTATCCGCCTGGGCGCGCTCGGCGACTTCGTGCTCTCGCTGGGGCCGATGGCCGCGATCCGCGCGTTTCATCCGAAAGCGCGCATCACGCTGCTGACAACGCCGCCTTTCGCCGGCCTTGCCCGCGCCATGCCCTATTGCGACGAGGTGTGGATCGACGAACGCGCGCCGTGGTGGAAGCCGTTCCAGGGCATGGCGCTGGCGCGGCGGCTACGCCGCAGCCGATACCAGCGCGTCTACGATCTGCAAACCTCGGGCCGCACGGCGCGCTACTGGCGCGCGATGGGCCGGCCCGAATGGTCGGGCCATGCCGCCGGCGCCTCGCATGCGCACCTCGATCCGGGCCGCGACTTGCTGCACACGGTCGAACGCCAGAAGGCCCAGCTGCGCGTTGCGGGCATCGAAAGCGTACGGGCGGCCGATCTCTCCTGGATTGAAGCCGATGTACGGCAGTACGGCATCAAGGCGCCGTA
>CAZUYG010000974.1:0-1638 GCA_964624265.1 uncultured Candidatus Odyssella sp. | reverse complement strand
CGGCCCGGCCCTTGCGCGCATGAAGCGCAAGGCGATCCGCACGGCGATCGGCGGCGGGCTACTCGTGCTGTTCGCGATACTGGCCCTCGTTTTTCTGCTTGCCGCGCTGCGCACCGTGCTCGAACGCGAAATCGGGCCGGTGCTGGCGCCGCTGGCGATCGGCGGCGGGCTGCTCGTTCTCGCCGGCATCGCGTATCTCGCGTTCCTGCGGCCGCGCACGACGGACGCGGATACGCCTGCGACGCCGTCCGAGTTGTTTCGCGACCGCGTCGCCGGGCCCGCCCGCGCCGTCGAGGGCCAAATCGCCCAGCGGCCGCTGCAAAGCGTGGCGATCGCGCTCGCGGTCGGTTTCGCCGGAGCCACGCTGCTGCGGATGCTGCGCGGACGGCGGCAGTCCCCGCGCGAAGACGGATATTCCCGGCCGCCCGAGGCCGATATTCCCGCCTGGTTGCGTGAGGCGGCGCAACGCGAGGCCGAACGGCGCAAAGCCAACGGCCGCGCCGCCTGAGCCGAAAACGAAATGGGCCGCTGCAAAACAGCGGCCCATTTTATTGCGGAATGCGCGTGCCGCTATTTCTTCGGCAGCGCGCCGACCACGCCCTCGACGTAGAAGCTCATGTTCGCGACATCCTTGGCGGACATCGTCGCACCGGCCTTCACGACTTCCTTGCCGTCCTGCGCCTTGACCGGGCCCTGGAACGGCGCGAGCTTGCCGGCCTTGATCGCCGCTTCCTTCTCGGCGACGAGCTTCTTCACGTCGTCGGGCACCATGGCGCCCCAGCCGGCCATGACGACCATGCCTTCCTTGACGCCCCCGACGAACTGCTCGGCTTTCCACTGGTTCTTCATCACCTTTTCGACGACGGACTGGTAGTAGCCGGTCCAGTTGTGCGTGGAGGCGACGAGGTGCGCCTTCGGGCCGAACTTCGACATGTCGGAGTGATAGCCGATCGCGTAAACGCCCTTGGCCTCGGCGGCCTGCACCGGCGCCGTGGAATCGGTGTGCTGCATGATGACGTCGGCGCCCTGCGCGATGAGAGCCTCGGCCGCCTCGCGCTCCTTGCCGGGATCGTACCAGGAGTTGACCCACACGACGCTCACGGTCGCGTTGGGGTTCACGGAACGCATGCCGAGGATGAAGGCGTTGATGCCGCGGATCACCTCGGGGATCGGGAACGCGGCGACGTAGCCGGCCTTCCCGCTCTTGCTCATCTTGCCGGCCACGATGCCGGCGAGATAGCGGCCTTCCTCGAAGCGGATGATGTAGTTGCCGGCGTTGGCCGCGGTCTTGTAGCCGGTCGCGTGCTCGAAGAACGTCTTCGGGAACGCGCGCGCCACCTTGATCGTCGGGTCCATGTAGCCGAACGAAGTGGTGAAGACGAGCTTGTTGCCCTCCTGCGCGAGGCGGCGGATGACGCGCTCGGCGTCGGCGCCCTCGGGCACGCTTTCGACGTAGGTGGTCTTCACCTTGCCGGCGAAGGTCTTTTCGATGTGCTGGCGCGCCAGCTCGTGCTGGTAGGTCCAGCCCGCGCTGCCGATCGGGCTTACATACACGAACCCGATCTTGAGCTCCTGCGCCGCGGCCGGGGCCGCGAGCGGTGCCGTTGCGATGGCCAGGGCGGCCAGCGCCGATGCGAT
>CAZUYG010000973.1:0-1640 GCA_964624265.1 uncultured Candidatus Odyssella sp. | reverse complement strand
GCTCTGGGGCGGCACGCAGGGGCGCCGCCCCGGCGATATCGGCCTGTTCAAGATCGTGAGCGAGAGCGCGGTGGGCGCCGGCGTGCGCCGCATCGAGGTCGTCACCGGCTCCGGCGCCGAGGCTTATGTGCGCGAGGAAGAGAAGGCGCTGCGCGCGGTCGCGAACACGCTCAAGGCGACGCCGCACGAGGCCGCGCAGCGCATTCAGGCGCTGCTCGACGAGCGCAAGGTGCTCGAGCGCGACGAGGCCGAGGCGCGCCGCGCGATCGCGATGGGCGGCGGCGCCGCGAAAGCCGGCGGCGACGAGGGGAAGTCGATCAACGGCATCAAGTACATCGGCCGCAGCGTCGGCGAGGTGCCGGCGCGCGACCTGAAACCGCTCGCCGACGAGCTCAAGAAGAAGCTTGGCTCCGGCGTCGTCGCGGTGATCGCGTCGAGCGAGGGCAAGGCCTCGATCGTCGTCGGCGTCACCGAGGATCTCGTGAAGCGCGTTTCCGCGGTCGATCTCGTGCGCGTCGGTTCCGCGGCGCTGGGCGGGCAGGGCGGCGGCGGCCGGCCGGACATGGCCCAGGCCGGTGGCCCCGATCCGAGCAAGGCCGATGCGGCGCTGGCCGAAATCGAGAAGGTGCTGACGCAGAAGCTCGCGGCCTAGAGCTGCCCGCGCATCACGGCCGCTTGATCGAGATCGCGTCGCCGCTGATCACAGGAACGCCGGCCGCGCTGCTCGAGGTTTCGATCTTCACCCACCAGCGCAGCTCCGGCGCGTACCAGATGCGCGTGATGTCGCGGCGCGTCACGGTTCCGCCGCCGCTGAAGGCCTGCGTCCGCGAGAGCACGAAGGTGTCGAATTCGCCGGCCGGGACGCTCACGCGCTCGGCGCGCTCGACGGCGTAGGTCATGTCGAGATCGTTGTCCCGCGAGCGGTTGGGCTGGCCGTTGGCCAAGGTCGGGTGCGCCGGGTCGGCGTCGAAGCGGAGCTTGGCCGGAAATGCGCGCACGAGCCCCGGCTTCAGCACCGCGAACTCGTCGATGATGCCGGTGGGCGAATCCTGGTGCAGCGTGCCGTGCCGCTGCACGATGCGTTCCGAATACCAGACGCGATACGAGTGCAGCGTATAGCGCTCGGGCGGGAGCGTGGCGCGTTCCACCTCGGTCGTCGAACGCAGCCCGTCGACGGCGACGACGCTGAACGTGTTGTTGGGCGGCGGCTCGCCCTGGTTGGAGGTATAGCGGTAGACGACGACGAGGCCCGGCTGCGGCGGCAGCAACTCCTGCGCGGCGGCGGGCAACGGCGCGCCCAGGGCAGCGAGGAGGAGAATGCCCGCGAATGCCCTCCGGCCCATGGCCTCTGCTCCCTCATGCGCTTTGCCGCGGCCGATCTTAGGTTAGGATGCGGACCGGCGGAATACGGAGGATCGGCAAGGGCATGGCGCGGCCTGCGGAGTCGTTGGCGGAAATCGACCGGCTGCTCGCCGGCACCGGGCTGTTCGTGCGTGGCGCGTTCCATCCCGATCCGGAGGACGGCGTACGCCCGCTCGGCGACGGCCGGCCGGCCGGCACCGTGGTGCTGGTCGGCAACGCCGGCAAGGCGATGTGGGAGGCGTTCCGCCGCGATGGGCCCGATCTGTCCGGCAAAGACC
>CAZUYG010000972.1:0-1640 GCA_964624265.1 uncultured Candidatus Odyssella sp. | reverse complement strand
AACGTTGTTGCCGCGGAATCCTATCAAGGCAAGTCGTATTATGTCCCACTGATGCCCGGAACTCGTTCCGCGCAGGCGTTTGCTCTAATTGACCAATTGTTTGGTCTCTCCAGGAAGGCTGAGTCACTTCAACAGACGCCGACCGTTCGGGTGATCAACTAAGGATTAAATTGCGATCTCGTTCGACGCTACAAACCCTTCACCGCCTTCAGCACTTCGTCGACGTGGCCCTTCACCTTGATCTTGCGCCAGAGGCCGCGGACGATTCCTTTTTCGTCGATGAGGAAGGTCGAGCGTTCCATGCCCATGTAGGTGCGGCCGTACATGCTTTTCTCGACCCAGGTGTCGTAGGCGGCCGAGGTCTTGCCGTCGGCGTCGGAGGCGAGCGTGAACGGCAGCGCGTGCTTCTTCTTGAACTTGTCGTGCGAGGCGACGCTGTCGCGCGAGACGCCGATCACGGTGGCCTTCACCTTGCGGAAATCCGGCAGCGCGTCGCGGAAGTCGCAGGCCTCGGTCGTGCAGCCGGGCGTGTCGTCCTTGGGATAGAAATAGAGCACCACCCGCTGCCCCTTGAGCGCGGCGAGCGAGACCTTGCCGCCGCCGTCGGCGGGCATGTCGAATTTGGGCGCGGGCTTTCCGATCTCGACGGTCATAGGCTGATCTCCCGTGTTTGCGTGGCCGCGAGGCGCGCGGCCGGTTCCCCGATGATCTCGGCATAGGCGCGGCGCACCTCGGCCTGCGCCGCGGCCAGCGCCGCTTTCAGCGCATCGAAACTAGGCGCGCCGCCCGCGCGGGCAAGGGCCGCTTTGAGTCCGTCGGTGGCGGCCGCTTCGTCGAACTCCTCCTCGACCGTCAGGCGCAGCATCGCCTGCACCTGCTGGAGCAGCCGCGCGGAAGCGGCGAGCGAAGCCGCGCGCTCCGCCGGCAGCAAGCCGGCGGCGCCGAGCCGGCCATAGGACTCCGCGATCGACGCGGCGAGAATCGCCGGATGCGCGTGCGCGTGGCGCAGCAGCAGATATTGCGCGATGAATTCCACGTCGACGAGGCCGCCGCGCACGTGCTTCACCTCCCACGGCGAACGCGCGGCGTGCTGTTCGGCCACGCGCCGGCGCATGTCGGCCACGTCGGCGAGCAGCTTGTCGGGATCGCGCGGCTGCGTGAGCACGCCGCGCACGAAATCCATGATCTTCGTGCCCAGCGCGGCGTCGCCGGCCACGAAGCGCGCGCGCGTCAGCGCCATGTGCTCCCAGGTCCAGGCGTCGCGCTGCTGGTATTGCCGGAAGGCCTCGACGCTCGAGGCGAGCGGGCCCTTGTCGCCGGCCGGGCGCAGGCGGAGGTCGACGTGATAGAGGTTGCCCTCGGCGGTCGGCGCCGCCAGCGCGTTGAGCAGGCGCGGCGCGAAGCGAGCGTAGTAATGGCTGACCGCCAGCGGCTTCGCGCCGTCGGATTGCTCGACGCCTTCGGGGGCTTCGTACACGAAGACGAGATCGAGATCGGAGGTGGCCGAAAGCTCGCGGCCGCCAAGCTTGCCGAGCGCGAGCACTGCGAACGCGGCGCCCGGAATGCGTCCGTGCTGGCGCGCGAATTCGGCCTCGGCGGCCGGAAGCAAGCGCGCGATCACGGCATCCGCGATGTCGGAG
>CAZUYG010000971.1:569-1643 GCA_964624265.1 uncultured Candidatus Odyssella sp. | reverse complement strand
GGCCGACGCCGACATGCCGATGGCGCATTGCCTCAAGGGCTATTTCTTCCAGCTTTTTTCGAATCCTTCGCTGCATCCCAAGGCCGATCAGGCGCTGGCACAAGCCCAAAAGGCGGCGGATGCGCGGGACGCCAATCCGCGCGAGCGCCTCCATATCGCGGCGCTGGCGGCGTGGCGCGCGGGCGACCTGCGAAAAACCACCGACTTGTGGGAAGCGATCCTGATCGAGCACCCGCTCGACATCCTCGCGCTGAAACTCGGCCACTTCACGCATTTCTATCTCGGCGACGCGGCCGAACTGCGCGATTCGGTGGCGCGCGTGCTGCCCTGCTGGAGCGAGACCACGCCCGACTACGGCTATGTGCTTGCCATGCGCGCGTTCGGCCTCGAAGAAGCCGGCAACTATGCCGAGGCCGAGAAGGCCGGGCGGCGCGCGGTCGAAATCAATGCCGAAGACACGTGGGGCGTGCACGCGGTCGCCCATGTGCTGGAGATGCAGGGGCGTGCCAAGGAAGGCATCGACTGGGTTTCCGGCCTGCGCCCGCACTGGAGCAAGGCCAACAATTTCCGCTTTCATGTGAGCTGGCACCAGGCGCTGTTCCATTTCGAGCGCGAGGAATTCGACGAGGCGCTGGCGCTTTACGACGGCGAGTTCCGCGCCGAGCATACCGACGACATCCTCGACTTGAGCAACGCGATCGCGATGCTGTGGCGGCTCGAGGACGAAGGCGTCGCCGTGGGCGCGCGCTGGGACGAACTGGCCGCGATCGCCGAAAAGCGCAGCCGCGATCACGTGCTCGCTTTCGCCGACGCGCATTTCGCGATGGCGCTTACGGCGGGCGGAAAACAGGACGCGGCGGCGGCAATGGCGAAATCCATGGCCACGGCCGACCCCAAGGGACGCGTGACCGAGGCCCCGATTCTGGCCGGAATTGGCGCGGCGCTCGGCGACGCGATCCTCGCGTTCCGCCGCGGCGATTACGCCGCCGCCGTCGAGCGCCTCTATCCGCGCCGCGGCGAGGTGCGGCTCATCGGCGGCAGCCACGCGCAGCGCGACGTGTTCGCGCGCTTGCT
>CAZUYG010000971.1:0-559 GCA_964624265.1 uncultured Candidatus Odyssella sp. | reverse complement strand
ATCCTGTCGGCGCTCAAGGCCGGCAAGGCCAAGCTCGCCCGCGCGCTGCTCGCCGAGCGCGCGGCGCGCAACCCCGCCAGCGCCTGGACCTGGAGGCGCAGCGCGGAAGCGGCGGCAGCGCTCGGCGACGCGGCGGGCGCGGCCGACGCGCGCGCCCGCGCGGCTCAATTGCTTGCGGCATGATTCCCCGCCCCGCCCCGCGCCGGGGGCGTTAGGCTGAGCGCGACGAACTGCCTCGAACGGAGAGCGCCATGCCCCAGCCCGACCACGTGATCAGCCTCGACCTTGCCGTGCCCGAGACGCCGGCCGAGGCAGACATCAAGAAGTATTTCGACAAATGCGCCGAGAAGATCGGCTTCGTCCCGAACGTGATCAAAGGCTACGCGGCGCGGCCGGCACGCTGGCGCGCGTTCGTGGCCATGTATCACGCGCTGATGGACAAGAACGGCTCGAAGCTCTCGCCGCTCGAGCGCGAGATGATCGCCGTCGTCGTCTCGTCGGTGAACCGCTGCTACTACTGCCTCGTGGCGCACGGCCAGGCCGTGCGCAAGCTCTCGGG
>CAZUYG010000970.1:0-1651 GCA_964624265.1 uncultured Candidatus Odyssella sp. | reverse complement strand
CCCCCATGGAATCGCCGCCGAAGCCGCTTTTCTCCTATCGCAAGTACTGGGCGCACCGGTTCGGGACCGCGCCGTTTCTGCCCATGTCGCGGGCGGAAATGGAGGCGCTCGGCTGGGACGAATGCGACATCGTGCTCGTGACCGGCGACGCCTATGTCGACCATCCGAGCTTCGGCATGGCCATCGTCGGCCGGCTCTTGGAGGCGCAGGGCTTCCGCGTCGGCATCATCGCGCAGCCGGATTGGCAGAGCGCCGAGCCGTTCAAAGCTCTGGGGCGGCCGCGCCTGTTCTGGGGTGTCACCGGCGGCAACATGGATTCGATGGTGAATCGCTACACCTCGGACCGCCGCCTGCGCCACAACGACAGCTACACGCCCGGCGGCGAGGGCGGCAAGCGGCCCGACCGCTGCACGCTCGTTTACGCCGCACGCTGCCGCGAGGCCTACAAGGAGGTGCCGATCGTGCTCGGCGGCATCGAGGCCTCGCTACGCCGCATCGCGCACTACGATTACTGGTCCGACAAGGTGCGCCGCTCGGTGCTCGTCGACGCCAAGGCCGACATCCTGCTCTACGGCAATGCCGAGCGCGCCGTCGTCGAGGTCGCGCACCGCATCGCGAAGGGCGAAGCGCCCGAGACGCTGGATGACATCCGCGGCGTCGCGGTGATGAAGAGCGCGGTGCCAGACGGCTGGACCGAAGCGCACGCCGACGATCTCGACGCGGCCGATGAAGGCGCGCGCCAGTCGGGCGAGCGCACCGTCGTCCGCCTGCCCGCTTTCGAGCAGGTGGAGGCCGATCCCGAAGCTTATGCGCGCGCCTCGCGCGTGCTCCACCGCGAGAGCAATCCCGGCAATGCGCGCCCGCTCGTGCAGAAGCACGGCGACCGCGAATTGTGGGTGACGCCGCCGCCGATCCCGCTGACCACGCCGGAGATGGACGCGGTTTACGACCTGCCCTATGCGCGCGCGCCGCACCCGTCGTATGGCGACGCGAAGATCCCCGCCTGGGACATGATCCGCTTCTCGGTGACGATCATGCGCGGCTGCTTCGGCGGCTGCTCGTTCTGCTCGATCACCGAGCACGAGGGCCGGATCATCCAGAACCGCTCGGAAGGCTCGATCTTGAAGGAGATCGAGACGATCCGCGACAAGGTTCCGGGCTTCACCGGCTACATCTCCGACATCGGCGGGCCGACCGCGAACATGTATCGCATGGCCTGCAAGGACAAAGCGATCGAGTCGGCGTGCCGGCGGCCGTCCTGCGTCTATCCCGGCGTATGCCCGAACCTGAATACAAGCCACGAGGCGCTGATCGGCCTCTACCGGAAGGCGCGCGCAATCCCCGGCGTGAAGAAGGTGATGGTCGCCTCGGGCGTGCGCTACGACCTCGCGGTGAAAAGCCCGGCCTATGTGAAGGAGCTCGTCACGCACCACGTCGGCGGCTACCTGAAGATCGCGCCGGAGCACACCGAGGAAGGCCCGCTCTCCAAGATGATGAAGCCGGGCATCGGCACCTACGACCGCTTCAAGCAATTGTTCGACGCGGCGGCCGCGGCGGCGAAGAAGGAATACTACCTGATCCCGTATTTCATCGCCGCGCATCCGGGGACGACCGATGAAGACATGATGCACTTGGCGCTCTGGCTGAAGCG
>CAZUYG010000969.1:0-1656 GCA_964624265.1 uncultured Candidatus Odyssella sp. | reverse complement strand
GCCGGTCGCCCAGGCGCTCGCAGAGCGTGCGGCCCAGCACCTCGCCAAAGCAGGCCCGGCCCAGGCGTTCAAGGATTTCCAGGACCCCGCCGGCGGCTTCCTCGACGGCGATCTCTACGTGTTCGTGTTCGATTTCGAGGGCACGCTGATGGCCAGCGGCGGCTTTCCCAATGCGGTCGGCCGCAACCTCGTGGCCGGCTATCACGAGCCGTCGGCTACCAACGTGCGCAACCTCATCCAGGTCGCGCGCGGTCAGGGCAAAGGCTGGTCCGAATATGTCTGGCGCAACCCCTGCACGGGGCGGCGCGAGCTCAAGATCAGCTATGTGATCAAGGTCGGCGATCTCGTCGTGGGCGTCGGCGCCTATCTGCGCGAGGGCGTTTAGCCGCGCCCGCATCTGCGGCTTGAAACGGCGCGGTCGCGTCTTTATGGTGCGCCGCACCTAAATCCCGCTGTTGCAAAGGGTTAATGGGGCCGGGCGGCCGATTTCGGGAGCGCCGGGTCCGCCGTGTCATGTCGCGCGCCGATCCCAAGACCGCGTTCCAGAGCCTGATCCTGAAGCTGCAAACCTTCTGGGCCGGCAAGGGCTGCGTGCTGCTGCAGCCCTACGACATGGAAGTGGGCGCCGGCACGTTCCACCCGGCCACAACGCTGCGCTCGCTCGGCAAGAAGCCGTGGAAGACGGCCTATGTGCAGCCTTCGCGCCGCCCGAAAGACGGCCGCTACGGCGAGAACCCGAATCGCCTCCAGCACTATTACCAGTTCCAGGTGCTGCTGAAGCCGTCGCCGCTCGACGTGCTCGATCAGTATCTCGAAAGCCTGAAAGCGCTCGGCATCGACCCGATGGCGCACGACATCCGCTTCGTCGAGGACGATTGGGAAAGCCCCACGCTCGGCGCCTGGGGCCTCGGCTGGGAAGTGTGGTGCGACGGCATGGAGGTGACGCAGTTCACCTATTTCCAGCAGGTGGGCGGCTTCGATTGCGATCCGGTCAGCGCCGAGATCACCTACGGCCTCGAGCGCCTCGCGATGTACGTGCAGGGCGTCGAGAACGTCTACGACCTCGATTGGGACGGCGTCGCGCCGAAGCTCAAGGACGGCGGCACCGGCTACAGCTACGGCGACGTGTTCCTCCAGGCCGAGAAGGAATACAGCGCGCACAATTTCGAGCACGCGAACACCGAGGCGCTGCTGCGCCATTTCGCCGATGCCGAGGCCGAGTGCCAGTCGCTGCTCGGAAAGAATCTCGCGCTGCCGGCCTACGACCAGTGCATCAAGGCCAGCCATCGCTTCAATCTGCTCGACGCCCGCGGCGTCATCAGCGTCACCGAGCGGCAATCCTATATCCTGCGCGTGCGCACGCTGGCGAAAGCCTGTTGCGAAGCCTGGCTGAAGAGCCAGGGGGAGCTGCCGGCCGGTGCCTGAGCTTCTGATCGAGCTGTTCTCGGAAGAAATCCCGGCGCGCTTGCAGGCGCGCGCGGCCGATGATTTCGCGCGCCTCGTCACGGAGGGCCTGACGTCTGCGGGACTGGCGTTCGGCAGAATCGAAAAATTCGCGGCGCCTCGCCGAATCGGGCTCGCAGTACATGACGTGCCGGCGGTGTTTCCCGATCTAAAAACTGAGCGGCGGGGGCCACGCGTCGGCGCGCCCGAGCA
>CAZUYG010000968.1:0-1661 GCA_964624265.1 uncultured Candidatus Odyssella sp. | reverse complement strand
GACCTGGTCGCCGGGCTTGAGCGTCATCTGCATGCCGACGACGACGGCTTCCTGGCCGATATAGAGATGGCAGAAGCCGCCGATGAGGCCCATGCCGTAGAGCTGGCCCGCGCGCTCCTCGAAGCGGCGGATCAGCAGCATCATGCGGTAGTAGCGAACGAGTTCGTCTTTGGTCGCCGGTGCGCGCGCGGTCGCAATCTCCGCCGCGCCATTGCCCGGGGAGCGCTTCTCGCTCGCCGGTGCCGCCGGCCGCTTTGCGGCTTCGGCCTTGGGCGCGCTCTTGGCCATGCGCACCGTCCTCCGCGTCAAATGCCCGTGGATCGGCGCCATTGGAAACGACAGCGGCGGCGCCGCATTCGCAAACGATTATGGCATTGCCGCCGCTTTGACAAGCGCGCGGGGCGGCGCCGAAGCGAAGCGAAAATGCCTATTTCGCGGGAGCGGGTTTGTCGGGCGCGAGCGGCTTCGCGTACAGGATCACGACGTCGTTCGCCTGCACGAGATTGAGCATCTGGCGCAGGCGCTCGTCGAGCATGTCGCGGTCGAGCGAGCCTTCCCGCAGCATGCCCACCCGGCTCTCGAGCTTCTGGCGTTCGGCCACGAGCACCTTGCGCTCGGCCTCGGCCTTCGCGAGCCGCTGTTCGACCGACCACGACGCCTTGAGCCCGCGATCGCCTTCGAACAGGTGATAGCCGAGATAGGCCAGCGCGCCCAATCCCATCACGGGCAGGACGATCTGCGCGAACCGCTTCTTGATCTCGATCGCGACGGCCATGGCGTCAGGGAATCACCGGTCCGGCCGGTTGTCAACGACTCACGCGCGGAAGGCGCCACGCCCGGCGTAGCGCGCGCTCGGTCCCAGCTCTTCCTCGATGCGGAGAAGCTGGTTGTATTTGGCCGTGCGATCCGAGCGCGAGAGCGAGCCGGTCTTGATCTGCCCGCAATCGGTCGCCACGGCGAGGTCGGCGATCGTCGCGTCCTCGGTTTCGCCGGAGCGGTGGGACATCACCGCCGTGTAGTTCGCGCGGTGCGCCATTTCGACGGCGGCGAGCGTCTCGGTCAGCGTGCCGATCTGGTTGACCTTGACGAGGATGGAGTTAGCGACGCCCTTCCGGATACCCTCCGCGAGCCGCTTCGGGTTCGTGACGAACAAATCGTCGCCGACGAGCTGCACCTTGCCGCCGATGGCGTCGGTCAGCGCCTTCCAGCCGGCCCAGTCGTCCTCGGCCATGCCGTCTTCGATCGAGACGATCGGATAGTCGGCGACGAGCTTGCCGTAGAACGCGACCATGCCGGCCGAATCCACAATCTTTCCCTCGCCTTCCATGTTGTATCTGCCGTCCTTGAAGAACTCGGTGGACGCGGCGTCGAGCGCCAGGGCGACGTCGCCGTCGCGCCCGGCCTTGTAGCCGGCGGCGGCGATGCTCTTCATGATGAAGTCGAGCGCCGCGGTCGCGTTCTTGAGATCGGGCGCGAAGCCGCCCTCGTCGCCGACGTTGGTGCTGTGCCCGGCCTTCTTGAGTTCGGCCTTGAGCGCCTGGAACACCTCGGCGCCCATACGCAGGCCTTCGGCGAAGGTGGCGGCGCCGAGCGGCGCGATCATGAATTCCTGGAAATCGATCGGGTTGTCGGCGTGGGCGCCGCCGTTGACAATGTTCATC
>CAZUYG010000967.1:0-1663 GCA_964624265.1 uncultured Candidatus Odyssella sp. | reverse complement strand
TCAAGACGTTACGGCCGGGCAAGTGATCATCCCGCGCAAGGGCGTGATGGAATTGCATCGGTTGCTCGGCGCTGCCGAGACAGTCGAGATCGCCATTGGCTCGAATCACATCCGCGCCAACCTGGACGGCATCCGCTTCACGTCGAAACTCATTGACGGCCGCTTCCCGGACTACGAGCGGGTCATTCCCAGCAGCGAGGCTTCGACTCTGACCGCGGACCGCGAAACGCTCCGCAGTGCATTGCAAAGGGCCGCCATCCTCTCCAACGAGAAATACCGGGGTGTCCGGCTGGAGCTTGGGAAGAATACGCTGCGGATCCAGGCGAATAATCCGGACCAGGAAGAGGCGCGGGATGAGATCGAGGTGCAGTACGACGGCGACGCCATCGAGATTGGCTTCAACGTGACTTACCTGCTCGACGCACTGGCGGCAGTTGACGGGGATACCGTAGAGATCGATTTCGTCGACGCCAACAGCAGTTGCCTGATCCGCGCGCCGAAGGCGAGCCAGTCCAAGTACGTCGTCATGCCGATGCGCCTCTGAGGCCATTGCCCCGACCAGCGGCCGAGACCATTTCCGGCGCCCTCTCAGAACTGCGCGTTGAGAATTTCCGCTGCCTGGCATCGGCGCAGCTGGCGCTCGACAGGCGGTTCAACGTCTTCACGGGTGGCAACGGCGCCGGGAAGACGTCGCTCCTCGAGGCCATTTATTTCCTGGGACGTGGCCGGTCATTTCGGGCAAACGACAACCGGGTCCTGATCCGGACCGGTAACCCAGCGGCCGAAGTTTCGGGAATCGTGTCCGGGCCGGCAGGCCCCCTGCGGCTGGGGGCCCGGATCTCCGCGGCCGGCCTGGAGCTCCGGGCGAATGGCCTCGTTTCAGCCAGTGCGGCGGACCTGGTTGCCGCCTTTCCCGTGCAGGCGCTTCATGCGGATATCGGCGCGATCATCCAGGGACCCCCCGAGCCGCGCCGACGGCTTCTCGACTGGGGTGTGTTCCACGTGAAACAAGACTACCTCGCCCAGTGGCGCCAGTATCGGCGTGCCCTCCTCCAGAGAAATGCCGCTCTGCGCGATGGGGCCTCATTGCCCCTGCTGGAGGCCTGGGAGGGAGAGCTGGTCACGACGGGGCTGGCCGTCGATGCCCACCGCCGGTCCTACCTGGAGGACTTGCGCGGGGAGTTCGCCAAGGTCGGGGAAGAAATTGTCGGTCGTGCCGTGGAGCTTCGTTACCAGCCGGGTTGGTCCGACGGCGAATCCCTCGCGGCGGTCCTCAGGGACGGGCGTGAGGCTGATCGCAAGATGGGCTACACCCGTGCGGGGCCGCATCGGGCCGACCTGCAGTTTGAACTCGATGACCAGCAGTCCCGCTGGCGGGCCTCGAAAGGGCAGCAAAAAATGCTCGCCTCGGCGCTGGTACTGGCACAATCCACGCTAGTGGCGCGGCGCCTCGGGCATCCGGTGGGCCTGGTGGTCGATGAACCTGCTGCCGACCTGGATCGGGCCAGTTTGCGGAGCCTGATGGGCGCCATTCAGCGCTGCCCGTCGCAAGTCTTTCTCGCCGCGATCACCGCGGATGGATTGCCCTTGGAGTCCTAGGCGACGATGTTCCACGTGGAACACGGCGGCGCTAAAGCTTTGTTATAATTGATTAAATTTTGAC
>CAZUYG010000966.1:0-1666 GCA_964624265.1 uncultured Candidatus Odyssella sp. | reverse complement strand
ACGCTGGCGTGTACTTCGAGCTCGACTGCATCGGCAACGTGAGAAGGCTGCGCGGTGGGGCGCGGTATGGCGCGGGGGCCGCGCTGCCGAGTGACTTGGGTGGGTACAGGTTCACGGCGTTCGGGAGGAGCATCGCGGCGGATGCGGGGACGCCCGCGCCGGTGGTCGATGGGGTTTCGTTCAATCAGCCGCTTCGGTGGCAAGGGCGGTGGCTCGACACGGCGACGGGCATCTACGACGTGCGAAACCGGGTGTGGAGTCCGGAGCTGGGGGCGTTCTTGTCACCTGACGCGTTCAAGTACTTCCACCGGCAGGGAACGCTCTGGTCGTGGCCCGGGCAGAACCCGCTCCGGTATCGCGACCCGTGGGGGCTGGTCGTGCCGACGCCGTCGCCGCAGCCCGGGAGCGAGTATGTCGGATTCTCGGGATGTTCATGTTCTCGAGCGCCTTCGACGCCGCGAAGGCAGGGAACTATGGCGACGCGGCGCTCGATGCCGCGTCGGGGAGCGCAGCGCTCCTACTCGCAGAGACTAACGTCGCATTTGAAGCGTGGACGATGGCGGGGATGCCCGGATTGGGGGCAGCGCTCGGACCCAAGTCTTGTCCCGTGGTCGGGAGCCGAACCCAGGCACTTCGGATGGCGCAGCAGCAGGCGCAGGTTCCTCGAGCGTCGAAAGGGGGGCAGCCGATTCCATTCGAGAAACTCCATCCGAGCAGCCGAGGTTCAAACGCTTCCGAGCTCCAACGGCAGGGCGCGACGAACTTGGGTCGCGAGGACCCCGGAAGCGGCGCAACCGTGTTCGACCATCCTGACGGTCATCCGGAGCTCGTGGGACCCGACCAACCTGTGCACCATTCGTTCCCGCATGTTCACGGCGTAAACAGTGCTGGGGAGGAAATCATCGTCATCTATCCTGGACCGTCCAAACTCTGAGTTGAACCGAGACCGGCCGGAGGACCGCTACCCTTGATCTTGTATGTAGCCGTCGGTGGCGTCGCGAGTTCGAGCGAAGTTCCTAGCTCTTCCGCGGCAGAGCTAAAGTACGCGACGCTTGTCCTCCAACACAGCAGCGGCGTCACCGGATTCAACCGCGAGTCCGGAGCGGAACTCATGCGAGCGTTGATCGGCGATGTGGTCGCAATCGAGCGGGCAAACAAGCCGCGATGGACGTTGATCCGAGAAGCTCAAGTGTCGTCGACTGCACTTCGACGCCAATTCAGCGAGGTGGTCACGTGCAGTGCTCCTCAACCACGTGTGTTGGAGGAGCTCGAAAAAGTATCCGCGAACGAAGCCCGTGCTCGCCAGAACCTGGTTCTGGCACGACATGGAAAGGCGAGCGTGTCGCTGCAACCGTCGACTTTCGATCATTGGCTCCTGGCGGAAGGTGGTTTTGACTTGGGCATTCTCGCGTGGCTTCTAGAGTTCAGCGAGTTGGTCGTTTCGTGGGAGTTCTCCGACCGAGGTCTTGCCGCGATCGTCTATGGGCGCGACGATGCGAGTGTTGTGGCACCCGCCATTCGCGCTGCGGGCCGCATGGGGATCGAGCTCAGGAAGGTCGACCGAGATGCACAGCTGCCGGCGTGGTAGGTGGCAGTGGGCCGTTAGACGTAACCCGTACTCCGCGAAAAGTCATCCTCGACTCACGCGATGAGCAACGCGACTGTG
>CAZUYG010000965.1:0-1667 GCA_964624265.1 uncultured Candidatus Odyssella sp. | reverse complement strand
ATCTTGGAGCCGAGGCCGGAGACGGGCGAGGCGAAGTCGAGATAATCGATCGGCGTGTTCTCGACGATGGTGAGGTCGCGCGCCGGGTCCATGCGCGTCGACAGCGCCCAGATCACGTCCTTCCAATTGCGCGCGTCGATGTCGTCGTCCACGACGATGACCCATTTCGTGTACATGAACTGGCGCAGATACGACCACACGCCGAACATGATGCGCTTGGCGTGGCCCGGATACGCCTTCTTCATCGAGACGACGGCGACGCGATACGAGCAGCCCTCGGGCGGCAGCCAGAAATCCACGATCTCGGGGAATTGCTGGCGCAGCAGCGGCACGAACACGTCGTTGAGCGCCTCGCCGAGCACCGAGGGCTCGTCGGGCGGGCGGCCGGTGAAGGTGGAAAGATAGATCGGCTGGCGGCGCATCGTGATCGCCGAGAGGCGGAACACCGGAAAGCGCTCGATCGAATTGTAGTAGCCGGTGTGATCGCCGTAGGGCCCTTCGTCGCCGAATTCGTCGAGCGAGACGTGGCCTTCGAGCACGATCTCCGCTTCCGCCGGCACCTTGAGCGGCACCGAGACGCAATCGACGAGCTCGGCCTTCTTCCCGCGCAACAGGCCCGCGAACTGGTATTCGCTCATCGTGTCGGGCACCGGCGTCACCGCGGCGAGGATCGTCGCCGGATCGCAGCCGATGACGGCAGCCGCGGGAAGCGGCGCGGGCTTCGCATCGGCGCGATGCTCGGATTTCCACCGCGCATGATGCTGCGCGCCGCCGCGGTGGCGCAGCCAGCGCATCAGGGTCGCGTCCCTGCCGGTCACCTGCAGTCGATAGATGCCGAGATTGAAATCGTCGGCGCGATCCTCGCGCGGCTTCGGACCCTGCGTGACGACGAGGGGCCACGTGATCAGCGGCGCCGGTTCGCCGGGCCAGCAGGTCTGGATCGGCAAGGCGCCGAGATCGATGTCGGCGCCCGTCAGCACCACCTCCTGGCACGGCGCGCGCGACACGGTCTTGGGCTTCATCGCCAGCACGGTCTTGAGCAGCGAAGGCCCCATCGCGAGCGCCTCGCGCAAGCTCGCCGGCGGCTCCGGCTGGCGCAGAAAGGCCAGCGTCTCGCCGAGCTGGCGCAGCGTGTCCGGCGTCTTGCCCATGCCGCGCGCGACCCGCGCCACCGTGCCGAACAGGTTGGCGAGCACGGGAATTGGCGAGCGCGTCCCGTCCGCGCGCGTCACGTTCTCGAACAGCACGGCCGGCCCTTTTTCGGCGAGCAGGCGCGTCTGGATCTCGGTCATCTCGAGATCCGGCGACACCGGCGCCGTCACGCGCACGAGCTCGCCGGCGCGCTCGAGGTCGTCGATGAAATCGCGGAGGGAGGCGTAGGGCATGGCGCCTATCGGCTTTGGCGCCGCAGTGTTAGCATTCCCGCGCGCCGTCCGGCAGGGGAGCCAGCATCATGAAAATCGCCGCCCTCATCTTCGACAAGATCACGGTGCTCGACATTGTCGGCCCGATCGAGGTGATGAGCTGGGTGCCCGGCGCCGAGATCGTCTGGGTCGGCAAGCAGAAGGGCCCGATCCGCGCGGCGCCGACGGGCCTCGCGCTCACGGTCGAGCACACGCTCGACGAAGTGCCGGCGGCGGACATCCTCGTCGTCCCCGGCGGCCCTG
>CAZUYG010000964.1:0-1668 GCA_964624265.1 uncultured Candidatus Odyssella sp. | reverse complement strand
GCCACCGCCTCCCTGATCGCGCTCGCGCGCTCGATCCCGCAGTCCATGGCGCTGCTCCGTTTTGACGGCGCTAAATTGCGCCACGTCTCCACGCACATCAAGCCGGTCCCCGATCGTGTCGTCCCGGCGAAAGCGGGCACGACAATTCAGGATCGGAAAGATCAGCCGATCACGCCGGCGACGCCGTCGAACAGGAGTTTGCAGCCGGTCAGGAACGTGAAGCCGTAGCAGAACTGATAGAACAGCCGGTCGTTGACGCGCTTGTGCAGCCACACGCCGGCGAAGGTGCCGAGGATCGCCACGGGCATCAGCACCGCCGAGGTGGCGAGGTTCGTCGCGGGAAACATGTCGAGCAGCGCGTAGGGCACGAGCTTCACGTAGTTCACGACCGCGAAGAACACGACCGTCGTCGCCTGGAACACCGTCTTGTCGAGCCGCTGCGGCAGCAGATAGACCGAGAGCGGCGGGCCGCCGGCATGGGCGATGAAGCTCGTGTAGCCGGAGAGCGTGCCCCAGAACATTCCGCGCGGCGCGTTGCGCGGCGCCGCCACGATCGCGGCGCCGCTGCGGCGCGCCCGGTAGTTCTGCCAGAACCAGCGCAGCGTGAAGCCGATCGCGGTGACGCCGAGGATGATGCGCAGCGCGTCGGCGGTGAGATAGCGGAAGGTGAGCGCGCCGATCGTGATGCCGAGCACGGCGGCCACCAGCAGAAGCTGGAGGTTCCGCTTGTCGCCTTGGCCGCGATAGGCCCAGAGCCCCACGAGGTCGATCGCGCAGAGGATCGGCAGCATGATCGCCGCGGCCTGCGGCGGCGACAGCACGAGGGCCATCAGCGGCACCGTCATGATGCCGAGGCCGCCCCCGAAGCCGCCCTTGGAAATGCCGGATACGATCACCGCCGGCACGGCGACGGCATAGAAGAGGGGATCGGCGAGGATCATGTGCGGCCGGGCGATACAAAAGGCCGAGTTGCGTAACGCGCGCGGCCTTGCCACACAAGGGCATGAGCATCCTGCCTGCCGCCGAGGGGCGCTTCGCCGCCGAAACGCAAGTGGCCGTCGTCGGCGCCGGGGCGTGCGGCCTTGTCGCCGCGCTGATGGCGAAAGAGGCGGGCGCCGAGGTGCTGGTGTTCGAGCGCGATGCCGCCCCGCAGGGCTCCACGGCCATGTCGTCCGGCATGATCATGGCCTGCGAAACCCGGTTCCAGCGCGCCAAGGGCGTCGCCGACTCGGTGGCGCTGATGGCCGGCGACATCCTGCGAAAGAACAAGGGCGAGGCCGATCCGGCTCGGGTGGAGGCGATCTGCCGCGAATCGGGCCCGGCGGTGGACTGGCTCGCCGACCGGCACGGCGTGCCGATCGATCTCGTCGAGGGCTTCCTCTATCCGGGCCACAGCGTTCTGCGCATGCATGCGCCGCCGTCGCGCTCCGGCGCCGAGCTGATTGGCGCGCTCACGCGCGCGGCCGAGGCGGCGGGCGTCGACATCCACACGCGGGCGCAGGTCACGGCGCTCCATGCGGATGGCGAGGGCCGCGTGACGGGCTTGCGCTACCGGCGTCCGGATGGGACCGAGGACGCCGTCGGCTGCCGCGCGCTGATGCTGGCGTGCTCGGGCTTCGGCGGCAACAAAGCGATGGTCGCGCGCCATATTCCCGAGATGGCCGAAGC
>CAZUYG010000963.1:0-1674 GCA_964624265.1 uncultured Candidatus Odyssella sp. | reverse complement strand
CGAAAACCGCACCGCACGCCTCGTCTTTGAGCGCCGCATCGCCAACGCGGGCGAAGCGCGCGAAGTCCTGGTATTGATGGCCAAGAAGGCCCGCGCGTAACGCGCAGTGCCGGGTCAATCGGGGAGCCCGGCCTTGCGGAGCGAGCTGGAATACAGCTCGTAGATCGACGCGTTCCGGTACGGAATTCGGCCCCGCAGCGACGCGATCGTGAAGCGCGGATCGGCCCGGCGCGCCTCGTCGATTACCTGCCGCGCGCGGTCGAGCCGGCCGACATTGACGAGCGCCACGGCGAGGGCGCGGAGCGCGACGCCGCTGCGCCGATTCTGCGCGAGCACTTTCTCAGCCCACACGATGGCCTCGTCGAAATTCGCCTCCATGATGCAGGTGATCGCCAGGGCTGCCCACACGAACCAGTCGCGCGGGTGGCGCGGGTTGAGCCGCTGCGAGCGTTCGAGCAGCGTGCGCGCGCGCTTCGGGTCGCCATTCGCGGCTTCCACCCAGCCCGCCATGGCCAGCGCCATCGCCGAATTCGGATTGGCATTCAAGGAGCGCCGAAAGAGCTCTAAGGCCCGCGGCCCGTTCTGTTCTAGCGTCCAGATCGCGAACGCCGCCTGCCAGAGCACGTTGGGGTCGTCCTTGGCAAGCTCGACCGCCTCATTGGCGAGACGGATGGAGCGGGGGCGCCGCTGGTCCTGCTCTTGCACCCAGCCCTGCGAAACGCAATGGGCGTGGTAGTAGGCCGAAGACGCCATCGCCGGCACGAAGGCGGGATCGAGCGCCAGCGCGCGATCGAGGAATTCCAGAGCCGCGTCCATGCCCTCCTGCGTGTATTCGTGGGCATGCGCGAGCGCGCGCAACCATAGTTCGTAGGCGTCGAGGTTCCGCGGCGGGCGGCGGCGCGCGCGATCCACCTCGGCGGATCGCATTCTAGGCTCGATGATCGCGGCGGCGGTCTCCGCGATTCGGTCTTGCAGCGCGAACACTTCGGCGAGGCTGCCGTCGAAGCGGTCGGCCCAGAGGTGCGTGCCGCCTGCCGTTTCGATAAGCTGCGCGGTGACGCGGACGCTGCCGCTGCCGCGCCGCACGCTGCCCTCGAGCACATAGCCGACGCCAAGTTCCTGGCCGACGCGCCGCACGTCGACGGCCTGGCCCTTGTAGATGAACGACGAATTGCGCGCGATCACGAGAATGCCGCCGCACCGCGCGAGCGCGGTGATGATCTCCTCGGCCATGCCGTCGGCGAAATAGTCCGTCTCGGCGTCGCCGCTCATGTTCGTGAAAGGCAACACGGCGATGGCCGGATTTTCCGCGACGGCGGGCGCCCCGTCCGCCGAGGGAACTTCGGCGGCGGCCCGCGTGGCCCCCTCCCGCACGTCGCCGACGAAGCGCACGCCCTTGCGTGCGAGCGTGCGGATCAATCGCTGCGCCGTGCCGTCGTCGCCGATCGCAGCGCGCGCGGCGTTGATGCGGCTGTTCAGCGTCGATTCCGAGACGACACGGCCCTGCCAAACCGCCGCCAGCAGGTCGTCGCGGCTGACGACGCGGGCCCTTTCGCGGATCAAGTAAGTCAGGAGGTCGAACACCTGCGGCTCGAGCGTCACGCTCGCGCCGCCGCGCGAAAGCTCCCGCCGCTCGGTGTCCAGCACGCAATTATCGAAGAAATACAACATGCT
>CAZUYG010000962.1:0-1678 GCA_964624265.1 uncultured Candidatus Odyssella sp. | reverse complement strand
GTGGGCACGAGACCTGTGCTTTAAATACGAAATAGAGGCCAAGCCAAACTAGGCCGCCGACAAGCGGTGCGACGGAAGCTCCAATTTCGCCAGATACACCGAACAATGACAACGCCGTGGCTACCGCGATCATGCTCAATATCGCGGCCGCGACCATCAACAGCGTGTAGCGCAGCACCAGCCACTGCCGCTCGCTAGGACCCCGCTTCAAGGCCACTTCGCCACTGGCGGCATCGAGCTCAGAATGCTCTCAACATTGCCACCCGTCTTCAGTCCAAACGTCGTCCCGCGATCGTAGAGCAAGTTGAACTCCACATAGCGCCCGCGCTGCACCAGCTGTTCTTCGCGATCCGCATCGCTCCAGGCTTGATGCATGCGCCCGCGCAAGATCTCCGGATACACACGCAGAAACGCGCGCCCGACATCCTGCGTGAAAGCGAAATCCTCATCCCACGTATCGCCGCTCACGCCGCCGCTATTGTGGTGGTCGTAGAAGATGCCGCCGACACCCCGCGCCTCGCTGCGATGCGGCAGCCAGAAATATTCGTCCGCCCATTTCTTGTAGGTCGGGAAGAGATCATCGCCGTGCGCATCGCACGCCGCTTGAAACGCGCCATGAAACGCCCCCGCATCGGGCGCACTCTCATCGCGATCCTTCGTCTGCGTCGGGTTCAGATCGCCACCGCCGCCGAACCACCATTGCGTCGTCTGCAGGTAGCGCGTGTTCATGTGCGCGGCAGGGCAGTGCGGGTTGCGCATGTGGGCGATCAGCGAAATGCCGCTGGCCCAGAAACGCGGATCGTCCGCCGCGCCGCGCACGTTCTTGGCAAACTCCGGCGAGAACTCGCCATGCACCGTCGACACATGCACGCCGACCTTTTCGAAGAACCGCCCACGCATTAGCCCGGCAACGCCGCCGCCCTGATCGGCGCTGCCGTCGCCCCGCCGCCACGGCGTCCGCACGAACCGCCCCGGCGCGCCCGGATAGAGCGCCGCCGGCGCCTCATCCTCTAGCCGCTCGAACTCAACGCAGATCTGATCCCGCAGCGTCTCGAACCACGCCTTCGCTTTGGCTTTGCGTTCTTCTGTCATCTTGAGACGTCCAAATCTCTTCCGTCATTCCGGGGCATCGCGCAGCGATGAACCCGGAACCCAGGGGACGGTAAAGCGGTGCGTTTGCCCATTGCTTCCGGGTTCTCAGCTTCGCTGAGCCCCGGAATGACGAGGGTGAGTTCGCTCACGTCAATTTCTCCCAGGCCCCGGTCTGCCGCATCGCCTCCGTCAGCACCACGGTCGCCGCGCTGATGACGTTCAGCGACCGCAACCCGCGCACCATCGGCACCCGCACGCTCGCCTGCGCCGCGGCGTAAAGCTCTCCGGAGGAACCCGCGCTCTCTCGCCCCAGCACCAAAGTGTCGCCTGTGGAAAACGAGAAGCTCTGAAAATCCACCGCGCCATCCGTCTCGACCAGCACCAGACGGCCGTCATTGCGTTCAGGCATTGATTGAAACGCGCTGAGGCTCGCGTGGCGCGTCACCCGCGCCTTGTCCCCGTAGTCGAGCGCCGCCCGCTTCATCGACGTATCGGTAAGCGGAAACCCACAGGGCTCAATCACGTCCAGCGCCACCCCGAGGCAGGCAGAGAGGCGAAGTGCCGCGCCGAGATTTTGCGGGATGTC
>CAZUYG010000961.1:0-1684 GCA_964624265.1 uncultured Candidatus Odyssella sp. | reverse complement strand
GAGCTCGTTGGGGATCTTCGAAGACGGGACGCAGTGCGCCTTACCACCAGCCTTGCACTCACAGGCGGAGAGCTTCGTGATGTCGAGCGGCTGCGGGGCCGTCTTCGAGCAGTTCTTCTCACCCGACTGCGGCTTCGATCCGTTGCCGTTCACGGAGGCCGCAGCGGCGGTCTCTCCGCTTCCGGGGATGTCGGCGACGCTGCAGGCGGTCACGCCGATCGTGACGGCGAGGAGCGTAGAGGAGAAGAGGACGCGGACCAGTTGCATCGACCAAGCGCCTCTACAAGAAGAGGACCAACGGTCGCTGCGATGCGATGGGTGGTCGGTCGCTCCTCTTCGCTGGCGCCGGCGCACGAGCATCGTGAGTAGAGAGAGCGATCGGACGTGGGCCCTGCACCAAAAAGTCCGCTTTCTTCGCGAAGGATTCGTTGGATCACCCTGATCTCAGCGGCGCTCGGCGCGGATGTGCGATGAAATTCAAGTGGATAGGAAAGATCCCTGGGTTGTCACTTCGCGATGACATGGGCTCGGTTTCCCCACGTCGCGATCCAGATCAATTCGATCCGTGCGGATCACCAGCGATGCCTCGGATTCTCCGCAAGACCTGCGTTTCTCGCGTGGATCCACCGCTCGTTTCCGCGTGCAGCGACGCGTTTTCCTCTCGCCGTAATTCGGCACCGAGGTTGCTAAGTCCCAAGCACCACGGACCAGCGAGCTTCCCCAACCCGCTCGAGACCGTCCCAGACCCTCACGACGAAGCGACGCGCGACGAGCCGGCAGCCCTACTGCCGGTCGTCGCCGGCTGCACGCGTTCGTTTTCCCTTCACCCCTCTTGGAGCAACACAAGGCCATGAAAAAGTCTCTCGCTTTCACGATCGTCCTCGCTCTCTCTGGCGTCGCTCTCGTGCACGCACCCGAGACCGACGCTGTCGCTGCTCCCGCGGCGATGACGGCTCCGCAGATCGTGGCCAAGGTCGCGGAGTCTGATCCATGGGGCCTCGGTGGCGCAGAGGTGAACGCGAAAGCCATCGTCACCGAGAAGAGCGGCAAGACCCGTCGGGGCCGGAGGGAAGCTGACGTCGGACCGGGTTCAGGTGCCCCGGATGTAGTTCTGGAGCTCGCCGATCACCATCGCCTGGTCGCGGATGACCTCCTTCACGACGTCGCCGATCGTGACGATCCCGACCAGGTTCCCGCGCTCGACCACGGGCAGGTGGCGCACGCGGTGGTGGGTCATCAGGCCCATGCAGTGCTGGATCGAGTCGGAGGCGCCGACCACGACGGGGCGGGTCATCAGCTCGCCCACGGCGGTCTCTCTCGAGGTGCGCCCGCGCAGCGCGACGCCGCGGGCGTAGTCCCGCTCGGAGAAGACCCCCACGAGGTGCCCGTTGGCCAGGACGGGCAGACCGCCGATGTCGTGGCGCGCCATGAGGGCGAGGGCGTCGTACACCGTCGCATGGGGCGTGGTCGTCACCACCACGCTCGGCTTCTTCGCCAGGAGATCTCGGACGGTCACCATGTCGGTTCCCTCCTCTTCCGTCGAGTCTAGCAGGCACCGGCGAGGCCGCCAGGGCCTGATGCACCATTCCAGCGCAAGTCCGGCCGCGCCCAGATCAAGAGGGGTGTCCGTGGCGGGGACCGCAGGCCCGTCGGATCCACGGCCCGAGCCAACGCCAGCGCGACA
>CAZUYG010000960.1:0-1688 GCA_964624265.1 uncultured Candidatus Odyssella sp. | reverse complement strand
CGTTCCCGCCGCCCGGCGACGCCGCGCTGGCGGCCCGCCCGGGCGCCGTGTTCCGCGACTGCGCCGCGTGTCCCGCGCTCGTCGTCGTGCCTGCCGGCCGCTTCACGATGGGCGCACCCGATGGCGACCCGGATGCCACGGAACACGAACGCCCGCAGCGCACGGTCACGATCGCGCGCCCGTTCGCGCTCGGGCGCACCGAGGTGACGGCGGCCGAATACGCCGCCTGCGCCGCCGATGGCGGATGCCCGAACCGCGGCGAACACGCGCCGTGGGGCGCCGGGCGCCTGCCGGTGGTCAAGGTGGAGTGGCGCGACGCCAAGGCCTACGCCGCCTGGCTTTCGAACAAGACCGGCAAGGATTACCGCCTGCCCAGCGAGGCGGAATGGGAATACGCGGCGCGCGCCGGCAGCGCGCGGCGCTATTCCTGGGGCGACTCGCCGGGCCGCAACCGTGCCAATTGCGACGGCTGCGGCAGCGCGTGGGATCGCCGTCAGGCCGCGCCGGCCGGGAGCTTTCCCGCCAACGGCTTCGGCCTCCACGACATGCTCGGCAATGTCTGGGAATGGACCGAGGATTGCTGGTCGCCGACGCTGGCCGACGCGCCGGCCGATGGCGGCGCCCGCCCGTCTCCGGCGGCGTGCGCGGGCCGCGTGTTGCGCGGCGGCTCGTACGATCTTCCGCCGGCGCGGATGCGCGTCACCAGCCGCAGCAGCGCGGACGCCGAGGTGGGGGAGATCTTCATCGGCTTCCGCGTCGCGCGCGGCCTCGCCGCGCCGCAACGCTGACGCCGCAACGCTTCCCCCTCCGCCGGTTCCGCACTACCTTCGCGCCGCGCCCGCTTGGCGGAACCGGTAGACGCAAGGGACTTAAAATCCCTTTCCCGTCAGGGAGTGTGGGTTCGAGTCCCACAGCGGGCACCAGATTGATCGAATTGCCGATCCTCCGAATTTCAGGCCGCCACGCCGCGCGGCCTGCCTCCCGTTTGCCGGCGCGACGAGAATCTTCGCGCATGAGTTGCAGGCGTCCGCATTGCGGATAGGTATTTTTACGTGCTAGAACAATGATGCAATGGCTATTGCCGAAGACTTTGGGTGCAGCGATGCGCGCGAGGGTTCTAGCCTCGACACTGTTGTTCTTTCTCCCGATGGCCGATGCGTCGGCCCAATCTGGCGACGGATTGGCGACGTATGTGAGCACCTTCTCGCCGTCGAACGCTCACGCGCTTTGCACCGTCGCGATGACCACATCGCTTCGGAAGTGGGGTTTCAGCCAAATCAAGCAGCATGATCGCAATCTCGTATTCGGACGTTCGGTTCCCGCCCGGGTCGGGGTGGGTGCGTTTCATGCTTCCTGCTACTGTTGGTCTCCCTCCGGTTTCGTCATCGTGACGGTCTACGGGCCCGATATTTCCGCTTCGGCCCATTTTGCGGAATACATGGCCAACGAGATCGCAGGTCACCGGTAGCGGTGCCGCATGAAGGTTCCCCAACCAGTCCGCATGATCGCATCCGCGAATTCCGGCCACGTCCGCCCAATCACGGGTTCGATCGCGCGTCCGGCGCCGTCCAAGTCTGGCGCCGAGGGCGCACCTGGAACAGCGTTGCAACCGATTCCGCCTTCGAAAACTGGCCGCCGACACGCGACATCCAAAACCGTCGAGGCTGCCGATCCGCGCTGAATCCATT
>CAZUYG010000959.1:0-1689 GCA_964624265.1 uncultured Candidatus Odyssella sp. | reverse complement strand
GCCGACACGCCTTCGAGCGTCTCGAAGACGAGGGCGCGGCCGCCCTTGGCGCCGACGCCCTTGGGCGCGACGGACTCCACGGCCTCCTCAACGACGGTGTTCCACTCGCCGCAGGCCTCGCACCGGCCCATCCAGCGCGAATGGACCGCGCCGCAGGCCTGGCAGACGTGCCGACTGTCGCGCTTGGCCATGCCGGCGCCCCGGCCTCAGGCTCGGACTTGCATCTGGATCGGCCCCTCGGCCCGGCCGTGGATGAACTGCTCCACGTAGGGATTTCCGGAGCGGTCGATCTCGGCGACGGGGCCGTCCCAGATGATCCTGCCGCCGTGCAGCATCGCGATGCGCGAGGCGATCTTGCGCGCCGAGTGCATGTCGTGGGTGATGGACACGGCCGTGGCGCCGAGCTCCGTGACGCACTGGATGATCAGGTCGTTGATGACGTCCGACATGATCGGGTCGAGCCCGGTCGTCGGCTCGTCGAAGAAGATGATCTCGGGGCGCGTGGCGATCGCCCGTGCGAGCCCGACGCGCTTCTTCATGCCGCCCGAGAGCTCGGCGGGGGAGAGGTCGCCGACCGCGGCAGGCAGGCCGACCGCGGCGAGGTCCGCGATCGCGTGGGCCTTCGCCTCGCGGCGCGCCATGCCCTTGCCCTGCATCAGGCCGAAGGCGACGTTCTCCCAGACGGTCAGGGAGTCGAAAAGGGCCGCGCCCTGGAACAGCATGCCGATCTTGGCATTGATGTGCTCGCGCGTGCCGTCGTCGATGCCGACGGTCTCCTCGCCGTCGATGCGGATCGACCCGGCATCGGGCGTGATGAGGCCGAGGATGGTCTTCAGGAGCACCGATTTCCCGGTACCGGAGCCGCCGATCACGACGACGGACTCGCCCTTGGCCACGGTCAGGTCGACGCTCTCCAGCACGAGCTTCGGGCCGAAGGCCTTGCGCAGGCCGCTGACGGCGATCTTGGGGGTCGCGGCGCTCATCGCGTGGCGAAGAAGATCTCGGTGAGCATGTAATCGAGGATCAGGATCATGATCGACGACGAGACGACCGAGTTCGTGGTCGCGCGGCCCACGCCCTGCGCGCCACCGCCGGAGTGGTAGCCGTGGAAGCAGCCGAGCAGCGCGACGACGAAGCCGAACACGCCGGCCTTCACGAGGCCCGAGACGACGTCGATCGTCTCGAGATAGTCCGCTGTCTGCTTGAGATAGGCGGACGGATTGAAGTTCAGCTTGTAGACGCCGACGAGATAGCCGCCGAGGACGCCGATGATGTCGGCGACGAGCACGAGGAGCGGCAGCATCGCCAGCCCGGCGATCAACCGCGGCGCCACCAGGTACTTGAACGGATTGGTCGAGAGCGTGACCAGCGCGTCGATCTGCTCGGTCACGCGCATCGTGCCGATCTCGGCGGCCATCGAGGCGCCGATGCGACCGGCGACCATCAGGCCGGCGATCACGGGGCCGAGCTCGCGCGTCATCGACAGCACGACGACGGTGGCGACCGCGCCCTCGGCCTGGAACCGCGCGAAGCCGGTGTAGCTCTGCAGCGCCAGGACCATGCCGGTGAACAGCGCCGTGAGGCCCACGACCGGAAGGGAGAAGTAGCCGATGTCGAGCATCTGGCGCGCGATCAGCGTCGGGTAGAACGGCGGCCACACGCAATGCGAGACCGCCGTGATCGTGAACA
>CAZUYG010000958.1:0-1696 GCA_964624265.1 uncultured Candidatus Odyssella sp. | reverse complement strand
CAGCATGCTCAACCGGATCTTCGAGGTCGGCCTCGCGGAGATCTGCGTGCGCGAGACCGTCGGGCTGCTGACATACTCGACGCTCGCCATGGGCGTGCTCGCCGGAAAGTATCTCAACGGCGCGCGCCCGCAGGGCTGCCGGCTGACCATGTACGAACGCTTCAAGCGCTTCTCGACGCCGCGGGCCGAACCCGCCGCGGCCGCCTATGTCGCGCTGGCGCAGCGCCACGGCATCGATCCCGTCCACATGGCCTTTGCCTTCGCGGCCCGCCAGCCCTTTGTCGCCTCGGTGCTGATCGGCAACTCGCAGGTGGCGCAGCTCGAGCACAATGTTCGCGCGGCCGAGGTCACGCTGTCGGCCGAGCTGCTCCAGGAAATCGACGCGATCCACCACGGCAATCCCAACCCCTGCCCGTGACGAATCCTTAGGCGGGAATTCCCTATCAGCTTTGTCACGGAGCGCGCCTTGCGGCGGTGCCGCGAATCCGCTATCCGGGATCGCAATAGGGGCGTGCCATGCTTCGCCTGTTCGTCGGGCTCGAATTGCCGGAAGACATCCGCGCGCGTCTCGCAGGACTTGCGGCGGGCATTCCGGGGGCGCGCTGGACGCCCGAGGAAAATCTCCATCTGACGCTGCGGTTCATCGGCGAGGTCTCGGCGCCCGACGCCGAGGACATCCACGATGCGCTCTCCGTCGTCTACACGCGGCGCTTCGCGATGACGATCGCCGGCGTCGGCCATTTCGAGTCGGCCGGCCAGGTCCATACGCTGTGGGCGGGCATCGAGAAGAATCCGGAACTGACGGCGCTGCGCGACCGCATCGACAGCGCGCTCAAGCGCGCCGGCCAGGCCGGCAACGGCCAGCGCTTCGTGCCGCATGTCACGCTCGCAAGGCTGCGCGACGCGCCGGCCTCGCGCGTCTCGACCTTCCTCGCCGCCAACAACCTGCTGCGCGCCGGCCCGATCATGGTCGACCGCTTCACCCTGTTTTCGAGCTACCTGCAGAACTCCGGCCCGATCTACCACGCCGAGGCGGAATATCCGCTGGCGGTGGCGGCGGAGTAGGGCGGCCCGGGCCGTCGGCGCTACGTCAGTTTGATCGACCCGAGATTGCCCGGCCGCGCGACGCCCGGCAGGTTGCGCGCGTCGTCGATCGGCGCGCCGGTCGCAATCGTCACCGGCACCACGCCGGCCCAGATCGGCAGGGCGTAATCCTCCTCGTCGTCGACCGGCGGGCCGGTGCGGATCTTGGCCGAGGCCTCGGAAAGGTCCATGCCGAGCACGGTCGTCGCCTTCAGCTCCTGTTCGTTGACTGGGCGCAACGTCGCCCAGCGGCCGGGATAGAGGCGCTCGACGAAATCCTCGAGCGCCGCGAGCTTGTGGGCGCGGTCGGTGACGACGGTCGCCTTGCCGAACACCATGACGGAGCGGTAGTTGACCGAATGGTGAAAGGCCGAGCGCGCCATAACCATCCCGTCGAGATGGGTGACGGTGAGGCAGACCGGCGAGCCCGCCGCCATCGTGCGCAGCGCGCGGCTCGCCGACGAGCCGTGCCAGTAGACGTGCTCGCCCTTGCGCCAATAGGCGGTGGGCGTCACGTAGGGCTCGCCGTCGATGACGTAGCCGACATGGCAGATCGCGCCGGCATCGAGGATGGCGGGCACATCGACGGCATACGAGGGGCGCTGCAGGAGCA
>CAZUYG010000957.1:0-1696 GCA_964624265.1 uncultured Candidatus Odyssella sp. | reverse complement strand
GTCGTCCCCGGCCTCGCGGCGGATCGCCGCCGTCGCGGCGCGAGCGGCCTCGGCGTCGAGCAGGTGCTTGCCGGCCTTGTCGCGAATGTGCAGATGGATCAACGCGGCGCCCGCCGCCTGGCAGGCGGCCGCATCGCGCGCGATCTCGTCGGCGGTCAGCGGCAGGGCCGGATGATCGGCCTTCGTCTTGCGCGCGCCGTTGGGCGCAACGCCGAGAATGTAGGGCGGCCACGCCGCGATCATGCGACGTCGCCCGTGGCCCGGCGATTCGCGGCTTCGGCGAGTCCGGCGAACCTTCGGCGACGGCCGCTCATGCCGCCGCCTTGCCGCACCGCGAGGCATCGCCTAGCTTCGGGCGGAACACGCGCGCCGCGAAGGGAAGCATCACGTCATGAATCTGAAGGATCATATCCGCCACGTGCCCGATTTTCCGAAGGAGGGCATTCTTTTCTACGACATTTCCACGCTGCTCGCCCACAAGGATGCCTGGCGTCAGGCCATCAAGGAACTCGCCGCGGCGATCAAGCCTTACAACCCGACCCTTCTCGCCGGAATCGAGTCGCGCGGCTTCCTCGTGGCGGCGCCGGTGGCGCTCGAATTGGGCCTCGGCTTCGTGATGCTGCGGAAGAAGGGCAAGCTGCCCGGCCAGACAATCCGCTACACCTATTCGCTCGAATACGGCACCGACACGATCGAGGTGCAGGAAAACGCCGTGAAGCCCGGCGACACGGTCGTGGTGCTCGACGATCTGCTGGCAACGGGCGGCACGATGGCGGCCGCCATCCACCTGCTGCGCATGGTCAAGGCGAACGTCGCGGCCTGCTCGTTCCTGATCGAGCTGACGTTCCTGAAGGGCCGCGAGAAGCTCGACGTGCCGGTGACGTCGCTGATGCAGTACGACTCGTAGCCAGGGCTTCGCGCACTTTCCGCGGCAACGCCGCGACGACGAGCGCGTGTGCGCGGCGAAGATAGGCGGCGAGATCGGGCGGTGGCAGCGCCGAGAGCGGCGCGATCCGCACCCATTTGGCGCGCGCCAGATACGGCGCCGGCGAAAGGCCGGGCAGCTCGGTCAAGAGCCGGAAGCTCTCGTCGCCGGCCTTGAACGACATCGCATCCGCGTCGCGCGCGGCGGCGATGACGGCGAACATCTTGCCGCCGACCTTGAACACGCGCTCGCCGCCCCATTGGATCGACTCGGTGGCGCCCGGCAGGGAAAGGCAGAGCCGGCGGATCGCCGCCGGCGTCACGGCGCGTCTTTCAGAACGTCCGGCGAAAGCGCATCGATCTCGCGCAGGATTTCGCCGAGGGTGGCCGCGGCTTCGGCGAGAAGGGCCTCGCCCTTGGCCGCGTCGGCGCGCGCCGCGTTGCCGACGGCGCCGGCCGGGTTGAGATCCGCCAGCTTGCCGCGCCGCACGGCCTCGGCGGCGATCGCCAGCATGATCGAGGTTTCGGCGGCGCCGCCATGGATTCCGCAAGCCGCCTCTTCGGCGCCGAAATGCTTCTCGACGTTCCAATAGCGGTAGGCGTTCAGCGGGAAGACGAGCAGGTGGCATTCGCGGCGGAGCTTCTGGGCCGCGATATCGAGCAGCTGCGGCTGGCCGCCATGGCTGTTGAGGATGGCGAGCTTGCGGATGCCGGCGGCGGAAACGCTGCGGCCCACGTCCATCAGCAGCGAGATCATCGTCTCGGACGAGAT
>CAZUYG010000956.1:0-1700 GCA_964624265.1 uncultured Candidatus Odyssella sp. | reverse complement strand
CGCCGGACCGCGCCGCTCCGTCACCGCGATCGCGCACGCCTGGGGCTTCACCCACCTCGGCCATTTCGCCCGCGTCTACAAAGCGCGCTTCGGCGAACTCCCCTCCAGCACCCGCCGCGGCGCGCGGAAGTAAGAAAGGTTCGCCACGAAGACACGAAGGCCACGAAACAGGAGTCTTCGCCGTAGGCGCTTTCGATTTCTCCGTGGTCTACGTGCCTTCGCGGCCATCCTCTCGCTTTCCTGCATCGCCCGGAGCGGCGCTGCATTTTCCGGATAGAAACGGACACTAGATCCGCCTAACCTCCTGTTCTGCCGCGTTTGGGAGGGCGCCGCGGATGGATGCAGCCGAAGTCAAAGCACTCGCGAAATCGTTCGGCGCCGATCAGGTCGGCATCGCCAGCGCCAAGGTGCTGAACGCGTTTCCGCCCGATCCGCTGTTTCCGCAGACGCCGGAGCGGATCAGCAAGCACGTCAAGAGCGTCATCGTCATCGTGCAGCACATTCCGGTCGCCGCGTTCCGCGCGAAGCAGAACGTGTGCGTGCAATACATCGACATGCTCGTGCTGCGCCGCATGGACCGCATCGCGTTCAAGCTCGCGGCGGCGCTCGAGGATCGCGGCCATCCCACCTTCGTCACCGCCGCGCAGGAGACCGACTGGAACTACAAGCGCGCCTCCTACGGCCGGCTCTCGACGCGCCATCTGGGCATCGAGGCGGGCCTCGGCACGTTCGGCCTCGAGGTGAACATCCTCACGCCCGAATACGGCCCGCGCGTCTATCTCACCGGCATCCTCACCGAGCTCGAGCTCGAAGGCGATGCGCCGATCACCGAGCAGGTGTGCATCGGCGAATCCTGCTCGCGCTGCCTCTATTCGTGCCCGTCCGACGCCGTGCGCCATTTCGGCATCGACAAGCGGCTCTGTTCCACCGAGGCGCAGGAATTCGGCTTCGGGCAGATCACGGGCTACGTCGACAAGATGCTCGACGCGCCGCTCGAACAGCGCAAGGAAATGGTGAAAGGCCAGGACGTGTTCGGCTTCTGGCAGGGTCTGCTGCGCGTCGTCGGCTCGTTCGGCGATTGCCCGCGCTGCCTCGCCGTGTGTCCGGTCGGCAACGACTATCACGCATATCTCGCCGAGCCGCAGAAAGAGATCCCGGAGAAAAATCCAGAGAAGGTCGCCAAGGCCAAGCGATTCAAGGACGCGCGCCAGCAGGGAACGCTGCCGCCGGGCCTGAACGACTGGAACCGCCGCTGGGTCGGGCCCGAAGGCTACAAGGGCATGGTCGCGCGCCAGGTGCAGGCCTTCAAGAAAAAGCAGAAAGAGCGCGAGGCCGCCGCGGCCGAAGGCGAAAAGGACTGACGCGCCGCTCGCGGCGCTTGGGTGGGTGAGAAGTATGGTTGCCGTCTTCCAGGAAAAAGTCACCGCGGCCGAGATCAAGGCGAAGGCCCGCGAGCTCGGCGCCGACATCGTCGGCATCGCCGACAGCGCGACGCTCAATGCCAACCCGCCCGATCCGGCCGATCCGCGCATTCCCGCGAACATTTCCGACTACGACGCGGATCGCGTCATCGTCGTCGGCAAGCGGCTCTCGGCCGGCGTCACACGCATCCCGCGCTGGGACGAACGGCACAAGTATTACAACGACGAGCTGACGCTGACCGCGCTCGAAGAGATCACGCTCTCGCTCGTGCTGTGGCT
>CAZUYG010000955.1:0-1700 GCA_964624265.1 uncultured Candidatus Odyssella sp. | reverse complement strand
CCATGACCCTCGACGTCGATGCCTTGATGGACCGGCGGCGCCTGAAGCGGCAGGTGCACCTGTGGCGCATGCTGGCGATCCTGCTGGCGGTGGCGGCGATGCTCGCGATCGGCGCGCGCGCCGTGATCGAGACGCAGAGCCATGTCGCGCGCATCACGGTTTCGGGCGTCATCGTCGAGGACCGGAAGCGCAACAAGGCGCTCGACGAAGCCGCCGACGACGCCGACGTGAAGGCGCTGATCGTCGTCATCAACAGCCCGGGCGGAACGGTGGTGGGCGCCGAGCAGCTTTATGCGCGGCTGCGCGACGTGGCGAAGAAAAAGCCCGTCGTCGTGACGATGGGCACGCTCGCCACTTCGGCCGGCTATTACATCGCGGTGGGCGCCGACCGGATTTTCGCGCACGAAGGCACGATCACCGCCTCGATCGGCGTGATCTTCCAGGCCACCGACATGACCGTTCTGCTCGAGAAGATCGGCATCAAGGTGGAGGCGATCAAAAGCGGCCCGGTGAAGGCCTCGCCGAACCCGTTCGAGAAGACCTCGCCCGAGGCGCGCGCGGTGATCGACGCGCTGGTGAAGGATTCGTTCGACCAGTTCCTCGGCCTGGTCCGCGAACGCCGCAAGCTCGGCGACGAGCAGGTAAAGGCGATCGCCGACGGGCGCGTCGTGACCGGGCGGCAGGCCAAGGCGCTGGGCCTCGTGGACGAGCTCGGCGGCGAGGACGAGGCGCGCGCCTGGCTGGCCCGCGAGAAGAAGATCGCCCGCAGCCTCAAGGTTAAGGATATCGATCCCAAAGACTCGTTCGAATGGAGCGAGCTTTTCGGCGGCGTGTTCGGCTGGCGGCGCGAACTTGGCGCGCGGCTCGCCCTTGACGGTCTGATTTCGCTTTGGCACCCTGCACTTAAGTGACGGGGGGATGTGCCGCGTCCGCGGCGCTCCGGGGACCTCAAAGCATAGCAGCGAAGCGGCCGGCCGATGACGAAATCGGAACTCATTCAGCGTCTGGCCGAGCACAATCCGCATTTGCTCCATCGCGACATCGAGCGCATCGTGCAGACCGTGTTCGACGAGATCGCCGACGCGCTCTCGGAGGGCAACCGCGTCGAACTGCGCGGTTTCGGCGCGTTCTCGGTGAAGAGCCGCACGGCCCGCACCGGCCGCAACCCGCGCACCGGCACGGCCGTCGCGGTCGAGGCCAAGCGCGTGCCCTATTTCAAGACCGGCAAAGAGCTGCGCGAGCGCCTCAACGGCAAGGCGTAGCCGCCGGCCTGCCCCGGCGGGATGAAAGCGTGAAGTATCTCGGTTGGATCATCGTCATCGCCCTGGCCGCCGCCTTGGGCGTCTTCGCCATCCACAATCACCAGGCGATTTCGCTCGACCTCTGGCCGCTGCCGGCGGGCGAAGTGAAGGTGGCTGCGTTCGTGCTGGTGCTGATCGCGGCGATCGCCGGCTTCATCGCCGGCGGCCTCTGCGCCTGGATCGGCGGCGCCGCCGGCCGCCGCGCCTCGCGCGAAAAGGCCCGCGCGCTCGCGACGACGCGGCGCGAACTCGACGAAACGCGCGCCCGCCTGCCCGCCCCGCCCGCGCGGGCCTGATGCGCATCGTCACGGCCGACGAGGTTCACGCGAACCTCGATTTCCCCGCGCTGATCGGCGCGCTCGCCGAAATGTTCAAGGCCGGCTGCGAGGTGCCGCTGCG
>CAZUYG010000954.1:0-1705 GCA_964624265.1 uncultured Candidatus Odyssella sp. | reverse complement strand
AGCAACGGCGCCGACGGCATGGCCGTGCGCGCCGACATCAAGTCGATCAAGGATCTGAAGGGCAAGAAGATCGCGGCCTGGGCGCCCGGCACCGCGCCCTATTTCCTCGCCTCGTGGTTCCTCAAGAAGAACGGCCTTTCGATCAAGGACGTGACGGTCGTGAACCTCGATCCGCAGAACGCCGCCAAGGCGTTCGTCTCGGGCCAGGACATCGCCGCCGCGGCCACCTATGAACCGTATCTGTCGAGCGTGCGCGAGAATCCGAGCTCGGGCCGCATCATCGCGACGACGCTCGATTATCCGATGGTGATGGACACGTTCGGCTGCTCGCCGAAATTCCTGAAGGACAATCCCAAGGCCGGCGCGGCGCTCTACAAGAGCTATCTCGACGCGCTCGAGATGATCAAGAAAGAGCCGCAGAAGTCGTTCGGCATCATGGGCGCGGCCGTGAAGCAGGACGCCGCGAAGTTCGAGAAGTCGCAGTCCTACCTGCGCTGGCAGGATGCCGCCGCCAACAAGAAGTTTTTCGGCGGCGAGATCCAGTCCTTCCTCGCGGAAGCGGCCGACCTGCTGCTCGAAACCGGCGTGATCAAGGCGAAGCCGGACCTCGCCAAGATCGTCGACGCCTCCTACGTGAAGTAAGACGGGGCAGGCCGTCACGGCATCGCGGGGCGCGCCGACGCGGAGGCGTCGCGCGCCCCGCACTTCGTTTGCGGAGGGGCACATGTTCAGGCCGCTCGTGCCGATCGGCCGGGGCGCCAAGGTCGCGCTCGGAATCGCGTTCTTCGTCGCGCTGCTGGGCCTCTGGAGCGCGGCCACCTATGGCGGTTGGGTGAAGCCGCTGTTCCTGCGCGACCCGGGCACCACCGTCGCCACCGGCTGGAATCTCTTCACCGAGCACAGCTACTACATCGACGTCGCCGTGACGGTGTTCCGCGTCGTCGGCGGCTTCGTCATCGCCGCGGCGATCGCCGTGCCGCTCGGCATCCTGATGGGCGCCTACAAGCCGATCGAGGCGTTCTTCGAGCCGTTCGTGTCGTTCGCGCGCTACCTGCCGGCCTCGGCGTTCATTCCGCTGCTGATCGTGTGGGCGGGGCTCGGGGAGGCCTCGAAGCTCTCCGTCATCTTCATCGGCGCGTTCTTCCCGCTGGTGCTGATGATCGCCGTGATCGTGAGTACCGCGCGGCGCGATCTCGTCGAGGCGGCCTACACGCTCGGCGCCAGCGCCAACGGCATCGTGCGCCGCGTGCTCATCCCGGCCAGCGCGCCGCAGATCGCGGAATCGCTGCGCCTCGTGCTCGGCTGGGCGTGGACCTACGTCATCGTCGCCGAATACATCGCCGCCGACCGCGGCATCGGCAAGACGATCATCGACAGCCAGGCGCTGGCCGCCACCGACGTCATCATCTTCAGCATCGTGCTGATCGGCCTCATCGGCCTGGTTTCCGATTACGTCTTCAAGATCGCGAACAAGAAGCTGTTCCCCTGGAGCCTCGCGTAGCGGCGATGTCGAAGCTCGTCATCGAGAAGGTCAGCCGGACGTTTCCGGGCGTGCAGGGCGGCCAGCCCACGCGCGCGCTGGAGCCGGTCGATCTCAAGATCGCCGACAACGATTTCATCACCAATCTCGGGCCGTCGGGCTGCGGGAACTCCACGCAGCAGCGCGTCGTCGCCGGGCTCGACAAGCCGACCACCGGCACGCTGC
>CAZUYG010000953.1:0-1708 GCA_964624265.1 uncultured Candidatus Odyssella sp. | reverse complement strand
GGCGTCGCGATCGTGAAGCTCGACGTGGGCAAGCGCGCGCCGATCGACTGGCGGGTGCTCGGCGGCGGCCTCGCCTTCGGCGCCGTCGTCGTGGCGCTCGGCGTCTTGAAGGTGCCGTACGGCCAGGAGATCGTGTTCCTGATCTCGATGGCCGTGGTCTGCACGCTGCTCGTGATGGTGACGGGCGATCTCGACCGCGACACGCGCCTGCAGATCCTGTTCGCCACGATCGTGATCTTCGCGTTCCGCGCCACGCCCACCACCGGCGAGGGCATGCGCTGGTTCCAGATCGACGTGCTGAAATTCGACGAGGCGTTCTTCGGCGCGCTCGCGCAGCTTTCGAGCACCTTCGCGATCCTCGGCATGTGGCTGCTCTCGGCCACCATCGCGCGGAAGCCGATCGCGTGGACGATGTTCTGGCTGACCGTGATCTACACGATTCTGTCGTTCCCGAACCTGGCACTCTATTACGGCGTGCACGAATGGACCGAGCGGACGCTCGGCTTCGGCGCGCACACGATCGCGCTGATCGACACGGCGGCCGAATCGCCGTTCGCGCAGCTCAGCATGATCCCGCTGCTGACCCTGATCGCGATCTACGCGCCGCCCGGCAAGCGCGCGACCTGGTTCGCGCTGATGGCCTCGCTGCTGAACCTGGCGCTCACCGCCGGTACGATGCAGACGAAGTATCTCAACCAGTATTTCCACGTCGGCCGCGGCCAATACGACGAGCTCGGCGGCCTGCTGATCACCGTGATCGTGCTGAACTTCATCGTGCCGGTTGCCGCGATCGTCCTCTTCGGCGGGCGCATCGCGCAGGGGAAGAAATAGCGGCGGCGCTGTGCATAAATCCGGCCAATCGGCTGCGCGAACGAATCTCATGGGCGCGGAGGCTTGAACCGCCGCCGCCGGGCGGGCCATATCTTGCGCGCAACCGACTGGCGCGACCTCCGATGATCCCCCGCTACACCCGCCCCGACATGGCCCGCATCTGGGAGCCGGCCAACCGCTTCCGCATCTGGTTCGAGATCGAGTTGCATGCGACCGAGGCGATGGAACGGCTCGGCATCGTGCCCGCGGGCACGGCGGCGGCGGTGAAGGCGCGCGGCACCAAGCCCTACACGCCGGAACGCATCGCGCGCATCGACGCGATCGAGGCCGAGGTGAAGCACGACGTGATCGCGTTCCTGACCGAGCTCACCGAGCAGGTGGGGCCGGAAGCGCGGTTCGTGCACCAGGGCATGACCTCTTCGGACGTACTCGACACCTGCCTCGCCGTGCAGCTCGCCGAAGCGAGCGACCTTCTATTGAAAGACATCGACGCCGTCCTCGCCGCCTTGAAGAAGCGCGCGCTCGAGCACAAGACGACGCCGACGATCGGCCGCAGCCACGGCATCCACGCCGAGCCCACCACGTTCGGCGTGAAGCTCGCCGGCCACTACGCCGAATTCGCGCGCTGCCGCGCGCGCCTCCAGGCGGCGCGGAAGGAAATCGCGACCTGCGCGATCTCCGGGCCGGTCGGCACCTTCGCCAGCGTCGATCCGCGCATCGAGGCCCATGTCGCCGAAAAACTCGGCCTGGCACCCGAGCCGGTATCGACGCAGGTGATCGCGCGCGACCGCCACGCGATGTATTTCGCGACGCTCGGCGTGATCGCCGGGGCCGTCGAGCGGCTGGCCGTCGAGATCCGCCATCTGCAGCGCTCGGA
>CAZUYG010000952.1:0-1713 GCA_964624265.1 uncultured Candidatus Odyssella sp. | reverse complement strand
CCGATAGCTGGCGCGGGAAGCGCCCGAGCAGCGGCGTCAGCCCGAGGATCTCCGCCGCGCGCGCGACGCGCTTCTCGATCTCAGCCTTGGACGTGCCGCGCAGCTTCATCGAGAAGCCCATGTTCGCGGCCACCGTCATGTGCGGATAGAGCGCGTAATTCTGGAACACCATCGCCACGTCGCGCGCCTTGGGCGGCAGCTGGTTGACGACGCGCTCGCCGATGCGAATCTCGCCGGCGGTGATGTTCTCCAGCCCGGCGATCATGCGCAGCAGCGTGGACTTGCCGCAGCCCGACGGGCCGACCAGCACCACGAACTCGCCGTCGTCGATTCCGACGCTGACGCCGTGGATCACGGCGTGCGTGCCGAACGCCTTCTTGACGTCGCGGATTTCGACCGAGGCCATGGCGTCAGCTCCGTTTCGCGCGGCGGCGAAGCGCCGTCTGCGGCCGCTTCGGCGCCGCGTGCCCGTTGACCTTGCCGTTCATCTCCGAGGCGACGAGCGGCCAATCGCGCTCGTATTCGCGCGCGACGCGGTCGATGTGCTTCTGCATCGCGAGGCGCGCGCCGGTCGGGTCGCGCGCCGCCAGCGCCTTCAGGATTCGCTCGTGATCGGCGATCGAGCGCGTGCGCACCCCGTCGGTCACGGCGTGCCGCATCAGGTTCGCATAGACCGGCGATTCGCGCAGATCCCACAGCATGTTCACGACCGAGACGAGCACGGAATTGCGCGTCGCCTCGGCGATGCGCACGTGGAACAGGCGGTCGTTGGTTTCGTAGACGTCGCCGCCGTGGATGTCGGTGCGCATCAGGCGCACGGCCTCGCCGATGCCGGCGATGTCGCCGTCGCGCGCGTTGCGCGCGGCCAGCTCGGCCACTTCGCTCTCGATCAGCCGTCGCGCGCGGATCAGCTCGAAGGGGCCGGGGTCATCGCCGAAAACGTCGGTACCCGACCCGCCGGCGCGCGCGCGGCGAACGTAGATGCCGGAACCCACGCGCACGTCGACGAGGCCTTCAACTTCGAGCGCGATGAGTCCTTCGCGGACGGACGGGCGCGAAACGCCGAGCAGCTGCGCGAGCTCGCGCTCGGCAGGCAGGCGCGAGCCCGGCGGAAACTCGCCGCGCGCGATCAGGGCCGCCACTTGGTCGGCGATGTGGCGATACAGCCGCCGTGTCTCGATCGGCTGAAGGGGCAAACGCCCGTCCTCCCTCGTGCAAGAATCTTTTTGTCGTCTTGCTTGCGGAAACCCTAGCGCCCTAGAGTGACCCGGTCAAATGGTCTGACCAATACGCGGCGCGTGCCGCAACGGCGGACCGGAAAAAAGACGTACGAAAGAGTTGGGAGGAGACATGGCAGGCCGGCTCGCGGGCAAGACCGCGTTCGTCACCGCGGCGGGGCAGGGCATCGGGCGCGCGGCCGCGCTGGCCGCCGCGCGCGAAGGCGCCAAGGTGATCGCCACCGACGTCAACGAGGCCGCGCGCAAATCGCTGGCGGGCGACGGGATCGAGACGCGCGTGCTCGACGTCACCGACGCGGCCGCGGTCGAGCGTACGATCGCCGGGGCGGGCTCCGCCGCGGGCGGCCTCGACGTGCTGCTGAACTGCGCCGGCTTCGTCCATCACGGCACGATCTTGGACTGCACGGACAAGGATTGGGAATTCAGCATGAATCTCAATCTCCGCTCGATGTATCTCACGATTCGCGCGGCGCTG
>CAZUYG010000951.1:0-1715 GCA_964624265.1 uncultured Candidatus Odyssella sp. | reverse complement strand
GAGCGTTACGGCGCCAGCGAGGACGAAGTGCTGGACATCTATCCGCCGGCGAAGGGCGCGGGCAGCGCCGGCGCACCGGTCCACGTGTTCGTGCATGGCGGCGGCTGGCAGCGCCTCACCAAGGACGAAAGCGCGTTTCCGGCGCCGGCCTTCGTCGAGAACGGCTGCGTCTACATCGCGCTCAATTTCGCGGTCATACCGAAGGCGCGCGTGCCCGAGATGGTGGATCAGTGCCGCCGCGCGATCCTCTGGATCGTGCGCAATGCCTGGCGTTTCGGCGGCGATCCCGGCCGCATTCACCTCTCGGGCCACAGCTCGGGCGGCCATATGGCGGCGGTGCTGCTGACGACCGACTGGAAGGCGCTGGGCCTGGACGCTTCGCCGCTGCGGTCGGGGCTCGTCGCCAGCGGCATGTACGATCTTGGCCCGGTGCTCCTTTCCGCGCGCTCGTCCTACGTGAAGCTCGACAAGGCCGAGGAAGACGCGCTTTCCCCGATGCGCCATCTCGACCGCGTGGCCTGCCCCATCGCGGTGGCCTACGGCGACGGCGAATCGCCGGAATTCAAGCGCCACGCGCGCGATTTCGCGGCGGCGCTCAAGGCCAAGGTGCGGCATCCGTCGCAGCTGGTCGAAGGCGCCAACCAGAATCATTTCGAGATCGCGCTCACGCTCGGCCAGGCCGACGGCGTGCTCGGGCAGATCGCGCTGAAGCAGATGTTCGGACAATAGCGCCGCCCGGCTTTGTATGGACCGGCGCCGCGGCTATAACGCGCCGTGAGGGCATCGTTCGCGCTAACCGGAGGCACCATGCGCTCGCACCACATCCCGTTCGCGGCCGCCGCGTGCGCGCTCGCGTTCGCCGGCGGTCAAGCCGCCGCGCAGACCTCGGCCACCCGGTGGCTCGACGCGAAGACGGTCGTCAACTGGAACAAGCCCGGCATGGCAATCCCGCGCGGACCCAAGAGCGGGTATGCCGAGGAGATCGCCGAGTGCGAGAAGCGTGGGGCGGAGGAATCGGCGAAGTCTCCGCCGACGCCTGAGACGCGGCAAGTGTCCGCGGCGGGCTGGCTCGGGGCCGCGGTGGACAAGCGCGCGGGCGACACCGTGATCGTGTTTGCGCGCAACGGCGTCGACGGCATGTGCCGGCCGATGGACTACCAGTATTTCGTCTTCGTCAATGGCCGGTTCGCCGGCACGCTCTCCCCGCGTCCGATGCAGTCGCGCACCGACGGCAGCGCCTGGCTCGAGGAAAAGCCGCAGGCGCAGCGTTTTATGGCCGATTTCGCCCGGTACCGGCCCGACGATCCGCTCTGCTGCCCGGCACGGACCAGCACCGTCACCTACGAGGTGCGGGAAGGGCCGGGCGGTCCGCTTGTCGTGCCGGCCCGGGTCGTGACCAAGGTCAATCCCCGTTAGCCCCGCCGGATCGAGGCCGCGCAGACCTGCGGCCAAGGCAGCCTTGACCCCCCGGTGCGCAGGTCCTATCTAGTCGCCCTCGCGGCGGCCGGGCCTCGTGCCGGTGCCGCGATTCTCCCGGCGGCGAATGTAGCTCAGTTGGTTTAGAGCATCGGATTGTGATTCCGGGGGTCGCGGGTTCAAATCCCGTCATTCGCCCCATTCCCTCAATAACTTAGCCTATGTTTTCGAGGGCGCGTCTGCTCATAGAATCTCGGCGGCACATACCGGGCACACATAGACAGAGAAAACCGCCGGTT
>CAZUYG010000950.1:0-1715 GCA_964624265.1 uncultured Candidatus Odyssella sp. | reverse complement strand
CGGCCACCTTCGTCGTGTTGATGATGAACCAGGTCTTCGGGAACTGCTTGTGGATCTTCTTCGCCGGATCGCCGAACTGGAAGCCGTGGCCGATCACCACATCGAAGCCCTGGCGCGCGAACTGCAGCAGCGCCGATTCGCTTTGCGCGAAGCTCGTGTTCTCCTGAATCGAGACCTTGATCTTGTACTTCTTCTCGGCCTGCTTGATGCCTTGATAGGCCGCGGAGTTGAAAGTCCCGTCGGTAATCGGGCCCGGCAGAACCAGGGCCACGCGGAGCTCCTGCTGCGCCGCGGCCGGCATCGCCCAGCCGATCGCCGCCGCGGCGATCGCCGTCACCAGAATGCGTTTCATGTTCAGCCTCCTCCTGTTTCCGCCGGCGCGTCGCCGGCCATCGGTTGGCGGTTCGGCCGCGCGCTCAGCACGGCGACGACTTCGTCGCCGGTCATCACGTCGCCGAACTGCTGAATGAAGGTCTCGAGCGATGCACGATGCTCGTCGTCGGAGAGCGCCGCCAGGCAGTCCGACACCATGACGACGCGGAAGTCCATCATCATCGCGTCGCGCCCGGTCGCCTCGCAGCATACGTTCGTCTTCGTGCCGGCCACGAGCAGATTCTCGATGCCGAGGCCGCGCAGAACGCGCTCGAGGTTCGACGAACCCGGGATGAGGGCGCTGTAGCGGTTTTTCACCACGTGAACGTCGCCGGGATCGACGCGCATCTCGCGCCACACCTTCTGCCCGGGCGCGGTCGGCGCCAGGCTCTCGATGGTGCGCTGACGCACGTCGGCGGCGACGAAATTCTCGAAGAACATCGCCCAGTCGCTGCCGGCGCGTGTGTGGATGTTGGCGTGCGTCACCCAGATGACGGTGCCGCCGAGCCGCCGCACCTCGGCGGCGAGCCGGTTGATCGCGCCGATGATGCCGCGCGCCGCGGGCACTTCGGCGGGCGATCCGGGCTCGACGAACGCGCTCTGCATGTCGACGACGACGAACGCCGTCCTGCGCGGGTCCAGCCGGTCGAACAGGTGATAGCGGCCTCGCCGCGCGAGGACGCGGTCGACGATCTCCTTGCGAATCTCGACAGTGTGCATGGCCGCGGCGTGTTCCCTAGAATGACAGTCCGTCGGAGAAGACCCAGACGACTTCGGTCCGCCCGCGCGCGGCGTTTTCCCAGCGATGCGGGCGGTCGCTCTTGAAGTGGATGGCGTCGCCGGCGGTGAGCGTCCAGCGCTCGCCGCCGACATCGAACTGGATGGCCCCTTTCACGACGCAGCAGATCTCGTCGCCGGGATGGGTCATCGGCTCGCGTCCCGAATGGGCGCCGGGCTTCAGAATGCCGTAACGCGCCTCGAGCAGACCCGCGCTGAAATGGCCGTTCAGGTCGTGCAGCGTCAGGCCCATCTCCTTGTATTCGAGCCGCTCGCGTTCGCGGGCATAAACCACCGACGTGCGCTGCGGCTCGGCGCGGTAGCGATCGACCAGAAAGCCGAGGTTTTCGTTGAGCGCCGACGCGAGGTTGATCGCGTGAACGAGGCTCGGCTTCAGCAGGCCGTTTTCGATCTTGCTGATCGTGCTCGCCGGCACGCGCGCCACTTTGGCGAGGCTGTTGATCGTGAGATTCCGCTCGAGGCGGATCTTGCGCAGCCGCTCGCCGATCGAGCGGGCGGCGGCTTCGCCGACGCCTTCGCGTCGGGGCTTCGCGGCGGAAACCGAC
>CAZUYG010000949.1:0-1720 GCA_964624265.1 uncultured Candidatus Odyssella sp. | reverse complement strand
CGCTAAATCGGAGCCATTTTCCGCCGGCCGCGTATTTCAGGGCATTGCCGAGCAGATTGCGGACGGCGCTCTCCAGCGCGCGGATGTCGCCCCGAACCGGCGGGAGACCGGTCTCGATCTCGCGCTCGATGCGCCAACCGGCTTCGTCGAACGAGGCGCGATACTCGCGGAGCGCGCCATCGATCACCTCCTCGATCCGCACGGGTTGAAACTCGTAGCGCCTCCGGCCCGACTGGATGCCCGCGAATCCGAGGATCTGTTCGACCATATCCGCGAGGCGACGGCCTTCCGTCTGAATAGTCTCGCCGTACAGCTGGACGCGATCCGCGTCGGCAACGCGCCCCTGCGCCAGATTGAAGCCCGCGGCCTGAATCACGGAAAGCGGCGTGCGCAATTCATGCGAGACGCCGGCGACGAACTCCATCTGCCGTTTGGCAAGCACGCGCGCACGATGCGCCGTCGCGACGAGCAGCGCCACGCTTCCGAAGATCAGAACGAGCAGGCACCCGCCGAGCAGCAGGCCGCGCCGCCGCTCACGCTCGATGACGGCCGCAAGCGAGCCCGCGCGATGACGCGCGACCAGCCGCCATCCGCCAGAGACGGGAAGCCGTGTCCCGAAGCTGTCGCCCAACCGGTTCGCCGGCGCAACGAGCGGCTCTGCCGCATCGGCCTCGCCGTCGGCCCCGGTTTCCGCAACCACTTCGTATGCTGCCAGCTCGCCGCCGCGAAAATGGCGGTGGATCAGCGCCGCCAGAAACTCCGATTTCAAATACGCGGGATCAAGTTCGACGAAGCACCATCCGGCAAGCTGCAGTCGCGGCGTCCCCCCGCGACCGGCCAGCGCGCGCCGCGCCGCCAGCCAAGGAGGCGCCTGCCCGGCCGTCACCCACGGCGGCGGCCCCTTTCCGAAGGGCGCCGAGCCACGCTCCCCGCCGAAGCGCTCCCACGGCGGCCCGAATGCCGCCGGCCGGCCGTTCTGCCCACCACCCGCCGTCGCCCGGCCGGGACCGCCGGGCGATCCGAGCGTGATCGTCAACAGCGGCAGCACAAGCACCGGCCGGTCGTCCGCAAGTACGAGCGCGAAGCCCGCAGGCGCCACGCGCGACGCGCCCCGGGCAGCGATCGCCTGCTGCAGTGACGCCAGCGACGCCGGCCATTCCGCCCGCTCGAATTTTCCCCCGCCCGGCCGAAAACGGCGGAAATCCGGCTTCCCTTTCGCATCCACCGTTCCCAGCCCGAGTGCCCCGACGATCCGCGGCTGCCGCGCCGTTCCCCGCCACTGCGCATAGAGCTCGGCCACATACGGCTCCAGAGCCGCCTCGGCCTGCATCCTCGGCGCCGGCCGGAATGAGGCCAGCACCTCCTGCACTGCGCCCCCGAACTCGCCCGCGCACCCGCGCATCGCCGCTTCGAGTTGCGCCTGCTGCTGCATTCGATCCGCCTCGCTCGCTCGCCCGATCGATCGATAGAGCAGCGCACTGGCAATCGCCAGCAGGATCGTCAGCCCGCCGAACGCCATTGCCTGCAGTCCCGGATTGAATCGCGCAACCTTCATCGCGCCGGAGTATATCGCGCCGCCTGGCGAATTCGTTCGCCGCCTGCCAAAAGTTTACCTGATTTTTACAATCCCCCCTGCAAGCCTCGGCGGGCCTGAAAACAGGACCAGTTCGCCATTTTTCCCGGCTGGGGATTTACCCAGGGTTTACAACGCGGCCCCCGA
>CAZUYG010000948.1:0-1722 GCA_964624265.1 uncultured Candidatus Odyssella sp. | reverse complement strand
CGGTCGACCGCCGCGCGCGCATCGCCAACCGCCTCGCGATCGTCGCCGGCGCGCTGGCGCGCAAGCCGTCGGTGGCTGGCGCGGGGCTCATCGCCGCCGGCACCGAGACGGCGGCGACGGGCTGGGCCGGCCTCCGCCGCGCCGTGTACGATCCCGGTGCGCGCCGCATCGGGCTGCGCAACCGCTGGCGCACCGTGATCGTGCTCTATTGCACGCCCGATAACTACGAGGCGGTGGCCGAGGCCGTGCGCGCGCATCTCGCCGCCGTGCCCGAGGCCAGGCGGCCGGCGCGCGGCAGCCCGATCCCGGCGCTGCTCGGCTGGACCGTGGCCGTCATCGTGGCCTCGATCCCGACGATGACGCTGCCCTGGCCGCTCACGCTCGATCTGCTCGCGCCGATGATCCTGCTCGCCTTCGCGGTGGCCACCGTGTGGCTGATCCCGCTGTTCGGCTACGTCGTGATGGCGGTGGCGGCTTATCTCGTATTCGAGGTGGTGAGCGCGGGCCTCGTCATGCGCCGCAACCAGTTCAGCGGGCAGATGTACTCCGGCTTCGATTCGCTGGACGGGGGCGAGTGGGTGGCGGTCGCCCTGTTCGCGGCGGGGCTGGCCTTCCTCGTCTGGTTCAGCCTGCGCGCGGTGCGCGGGCGCATCCGCTCGGCGCTGATGGCCGACGCCGAAGAGGCCGACCGCGCCTGAGCCCGCCGCGGCAGATTTTGCGCTGGCGGCGCCGCCGCCGCTGGCGCAAATAGGGGGCCGCCGCGCCGCCCCGGCCGCGGCTTTGTCTCCGGTCCGCGACTCCCCGATGGCCAATCATCTGTTCGATTTCTTCCGCGCGCGCCTGCCCGGCGCGGAACGCAATTTCATCGAGACCGCCGACGGGCGCAGGATCACCTACGGCGATCTGCTCGCGCGGTCGGCGCGGATGGCGAACGCGCTTGTCGCGCTCGGCGTGAAGCCCGGCGACCGCGTGGCCGTGCAGGCCGAAAAAAGCCCGGCCTTCCTCGATCTCTATCTCGGCTGCGTGCGCGCCGGCGCCGCGTTCCTGCCGCTCAACACGGCCTACACGCCGGCGGAGATCGAATATTTTCTCGGCGACGCCGAGCCGGCGCTGTTCGTGTGCGATCCGGCCAAGCATGCGGCGCTGGAGCCGGTCGCGCGCGGCAAGCGCGTGCCGGCAATCGAGACGCTCGGCGCGGACGAGAAGGGCACGCTCGCCGACAAATGCGCTGCAGCCGCCACGACCTTCGCCGACGTTGCGCGCGCGGCCGGCGACATCGCCGCGATCCTCTACACCTCGGGCACCACCGGGCGCTCGAAGGGCGCGATGCTCACGCACGAGAATCTGCGCTCGAACGCCGAGACGCTGACGGATTACTGGCGCTTCACGCGCGACGACGTGCTGATCCACGCGTTGCCGGTCTATCACACGCACGGACTGTTCGTGGCGACGAACGTGATCCTCACGGCCGGCGCCGCGATGATCTTCCTGCCGAAGCTCGATCCCGACCAGATCCTGACGCTGTTCGCGCGCGCCACCTCGATGATGGGCGTTCCGACATTCTACACGCGCCTCTTGCAGCATCCCGGCCTCACGAAAGAAGCGGCGAAGGGAATGCGCCTGTTCGTCTCCGGCTCGGCCCCGCTGCTTGCCGAGACGCATCGCGAATGGCAGGCGCGCACCGGTCACGCAATCCTCGAGCGCTACGGCATGACCGAAACC
>CAZUYG010000947.1:0-1730 GCA_964624265.1 uncultured Candidatus Odyssella sp. | reverse complement strand
TCCTCATCGCTGAGGAGCTCGTCGTAGCCGATCAGGCGCACGCGGTCCCCCGATTCAACTTCGCCGTTGTGTTTGATCATGAGCGCAGTTCGGCGCATGGCCTCTTCCTTAAAGGCCAACGCGTCGTAGCCGAGGTCTTTTTTGAATTCCCGGAAGACCCGTGGGGTGAACCAAAGCTCGCCAATCCGGACCTTCTTCAGGAGCTCGGCGAATCCCTGAACGTGATCGGTATCGGGGTGCGTGAGGGCGAAGCCCGCGAGATAGGGCTTGCCGCCTCGCCGCGGTAGCTCCTTCACGAGAACATCCACAATGGGTGTATGGGGGTCGCCCTCTTCGTTTGCGCATTCGAGGTGACGAATGTCGACCTGAAGCACGATGTCGCCCGTCACGGGGATTGTGGTGCTGTCCCCGTTGCCAACAGGCCAGAATATGAAGCGTTTTCCAGAGAGCAGGCGATCCAAGAACCCCTCCAGCAGCGCGAAAATGCGAAAGCGCGGTCAGCAGGTGGGGCGTGTTGGCGCCGAGTTCAAGGCGCGCACCACAAGATTTTCTTTAGGCTGCGGATATGTGGGCAACCCACAATCCTTCGGCGATCTGCGTCGGGCGCGTCACTGCGCAGCGCACCTAACGCTCTCGCGTCGGTGAATTGGAACCCGCATTAGAATTGGTTTTTCAAGCGCTTCAACCTGATAACGCCCCTTTCTCTCCCAGCCATCCCTCAGCGCGGGCACGCCGGCCCGATGGCCGCTTCGGTGACTTCGAGCCGCCCTCGGCCCTCCGTCTCGTGCCCGACACGCATTAGAAGAAACGCGGTCAGGCACTCATGCGCGTCGAATCGCATAATCGATGCTATGCAAAGGGTCTCTGCCTACCTGACCGGCATCCCAGCAAAGACAATGCTCCCGGAACCTATCGGGCGCGCCGTAGAGCGGCCTCGAGTTCCTGCGTCTTCAGCTGTTGCTCGCGGAGAAAACGCTGCATCATCGACAATCCGAGTGCGATCATTTCGTCGATCCGCATCGGATCATGCTTGAGCAACGACCGAATCGCAAAACCGCGGATGATCGACAGCAGCATCCAGACCGCGGTCTCGGCATCGCGCGCCGGAACGCCTTGCGCGATCAGGTGATCGCGCCACATTTCCTCGTTGCCGGTGCGGTAGCGGTTACCGAGATCGCGCACGCCCGCGCGCGTGCTGGCGTCTTTCGTGGCCGATAGCAGAGCGTCCAATCCTCCGAAAAAGGCCTCGCTGAAATAGAATTTGCGCGCGTCGGCCGCGAGCGCATGCAGAACGTCGTCGGTCTCGGAGAGATGCGCGATCGTCATCCGGCTGTTCCGCTGTGCCCGCGCGAACATGTGCTCGAGCGCCGCCAGCAGAAATGCGTCGGCGTTGCGGAAGTGGTGGTGCGCGGCGCCGCGCGTGACCCCCGCGATCTTTGCCGCCTCGATCGTCGTGAAACCGAGATATCCGCGGCTCATGATGACCTTGACGGCTGCGTCGAGCAGCCGCTTGCGCATGGCCTCGCTGCGTTCGGCTTGCGTGCGCCGGCGCTTGGGCAGCGCGCCCGCGCCGCGGCTGGCCCTATTTCGAACGGCCGATCGTGACGACATCAAATCTCTCGCGGAAAGCGGCCGAGAACCTACACGGCAAATGCATTTCGGCAAACATAACCCCCGGCCGCGATCGGCGGCGTAGGTTTCGCGCCGCCGATGCCGGTCACGCGGGGCGG